>NZ_JAPQLK010000140.1:0-7269 GCF_028981785.1 Wolbachia endosymbiont of Drosophila leontia | reverse complement strand
CAAAAGAAACCCTAGGGTAGCTAGTTATTCACTATCCATTTTTTAAGTTGGCGTTTTTTTATGTTTTAAATGCTTTATAAGCGCGTTTCAGCTTATGTAGGTAGAAATTTTATAAGACATAAGGCACACATAGTGCAAAAAATTAAACATGATACGCCAGATACGTGAGTTTTTTTGTCATTCAACCTGCACAGAGAAGATAAATAAATAGCTTCAGTTTCATGATAAGAGGGCTGGCGGAGTTTGTCAAGCAAGTTTTTTTGTTTCTGCGGACTACTTGAATAACGGCTACAATGTTTGTACAGCTATGTACATAGCTGGAACCCAAAAAAAGAACCAAGTAGCCTTGGCTACTTGGATGACAAAAGGTAATACAAGAAATCTATTGGCTCTCGTATATCTTAGTGAAACTTAACAAGTTTATCTATAGTTTTAGTGATGACTCTTGGAGTATCCGGAGAAACTGCTGAGCTCAGCCTATTTAACCGCTCTATAGCGAACTCGCTATTCTCATTTGCTATGAAATCACATAAAATATTTTCTATATCCTTAGTAACACTTTCATGCTTTCTCAGAGGATGATTATGTGGATACCTACTGATGGTTTTGATACTGGAATACTCAACAAAAGCTTGATCCTTAAAAGCAAGTTGTCTCAATTTCTCTTTGAATTTTCCTTCTTCCTCTTTTGCTAAAAGGCGAGACTTTATCAGTGATTTTATAATCAAATTTATAGCTTGATGTATTTCAGAATGCACTATAACTTTAATGGTATTTTCTTCTACTATACAATCATAAATATTTTTTTCGCTCTGTAACGACTCTATTAATTTCTTGCTACTTTGTGAATTCAATTCCAAATTCTCCTCACTCATAGGAGTTATTATGAAGGTGTTCTTACTCACTCTGATGTTAAATTGTGGAGAGCCTTCAGAAAAGGAAAATGCTACATCCTTAAATTCAAGTGCATGATTGTATGCAGCAAAAAGGGTGTGTGCTATAACACTGCTGGGCACCTTCATTCCATGTTTACTCAGGTGGTTCAATACATTTTCAACCTCATGATATGTAAAGTCTGTATCTTTTAGCAATTCAACAACTTCTATGCCGTTGTGTTGTTTATACTCTATTCTCACTTCTTCTGTAAAAAGTGTTTTAGCTGCTATATGTTTATCAAGCACTGTGAAAATCTTGATGAAATTCTCTAAATCTTGTTTGTTAACTAATTCGATACTAATTAAGTTTCTGCTAATAATTGAAATATTTTTTGTCATTTTTTCCCACTAAAAAAACTCACTGAATGAATTGTATTTTTAATTCATTAAGAATTGTTTAAAGTGAGCATACTAGTTTTCATTTACGTATTACACGACAAAACAAGATAAAAAGTTACATAAAATCATCATGTGGTATAACACACTCTCCACATTCATCATTGCTGTTTGTGTAGGTTGTGACATCAGTGTGATTGTCATTATTATTTAGCATATCATCCAACTTTCCTTCTTTTTCAAGATCCATCAATTTGTCACACCCCCCAATGTGCTTATCGTTGATAAAAATCTATGGAACTGTTCTAACGTTATACTTCGATTTTATGTCGTTAAATAGATCTGAGTTTTTGAGCACATCAATTTCTTCATACTTCACACCTTTTTTATCTAGTAAATCCTTTGCCCTTATGCAGTATGGACAGCCCTTCTTTACATATATCACAACATTTTTCACAATTTATCTCCGTAGCTTACTAAAATATAGTTATTATATATAAGAAACATGTAAAAACATCAAATTGTATGAAAATTATTTATAATTGTGAGCAAGGGATAGAAAATAATATAGCACTAACCTTCGGAAATTTCGATGGCATTCATTTAGGACACGAGTTTGCAATTTCTACTCTCAAGAAGGTAGCACAAGAAAGAGGATTACCCTCTGCAGTTTTAACTTTTGAGCCTCACCCATCAACTGTTTTATTTGGTAGAAACAATTTTAGGTTAATAGACCAAGAACAAAAAAAGGAACTAATCAGCAGCTATGGTATAGATTACTTATATATTATTAATTTTAATAGAGGTTTTTCTGAGGTTAGCTGTGATGACTTTATCAGTGAGACTTTAATAGATAAATATGGCGCTAAACACATAATTGTCGGAGAAAATTGCACTTTTGGTCATAAACGATTGGGTAATATATTAACTCTAGAGAAATATTCTGAAATATATGGATACTCTTTGACTAAATTAGAGCCATTAACAATTGACGGCAAAATTTGCTCTTCTTCTTCAATAAGGGAGTATGTACAAAGGGGCGAAATAGAAATTGCTAATAAATTGCTCGGCAGGCCTTATCAAGTTTCTGGTGTTGTGACAAAAGGTGCATGTAGAGGTAGAGAAATAGGATTTCCAACCATAAATATTCCTATAGAAGATTGCATGATAAAACCTAAGTTTGGCACATATTACGCTAGAGTGACTTTTCCTGATAGTAATCCAAATTGGTTATATGGAGTAGTCAATATCGGTATGAGACCTACTTTTAAGGATCTGAAAAAGCCTATAATAGAAATGCACATATTCGATTTTGATGAAGACGTATATAGTCATAAAGTCAATATACAACTTTTAAAATTCATAAGGTCAGAAAAAAAATTCCATAGTATTGAGGAGTTAACAAAACAGATAAATTATGATATACTTAAAGTTTATAGGTTAAAGGCAAATTTATGAAAAAGTTATGCTTAGTTGTTATATTAATTATAGTATTGATTGACCAAACGAGCAAGTTGTACATAAACTCATTGATTGATGAAGGAGAATCAATTGAGATCGCTAGTTTTATAAAACTAGTTGAAGTTTGGAATTCAGGTATTAGTTTTGGAATGTGTAGCGCTTTACCACATGGCGGTTTCTTTTTTTCAGCATTTTCAATACTAATAATTGGTATACTTGCATATTTGATATACAGGTCTGACGATCAGTCAACTTACCTTGGTTTTTCTCTGATGATTGGTGGAGCAATCGGAAACGTAGTTGATAGGATCTATTGGGGAGCTGTATATGATTTCATATATTTTCATATTGATGATTGGTATTGGCCAGCATTTAATTTAGCAGATTTATCTATAGTTTGTGGAATGTTTACATTGTTATATAAGTGGTATATATACGATATGCTTATTTCTAAACAAAATGAGGAATAAAATAATTGTTTTTATATTAGGTCGAAATAATGCTTCATAAGTTTTTTAGTTTTCTTATACTACCTGTACTTTTTTTTACTTACCCAATTTCTTCGAATGCTTTAAACATAGAGCACAACATAAAATATACTAAACTCAGTAACGGACTAGATGTTTATGTTGTTTCTAATCATCGGATTCCAGCCGTTTTACATGCAGTAATATACAAAGTTGGGGGAATGGATGATCCAATCGGCAAAGCAGGATTGGCTCACTACTTTGAACATTTAATGTTTGAAACTACAGGAAAGTTCACAGATATAGAAGCCACTATGAGCAGCATTGGGGCTCAATTTAACGCGTTTACCACTAAAGAATATACCTGTTATTATGAGTTGGTCCCCAAAAAAGATTTACCACTTGCAATGGAAGTTGAAGCAGATAGAATGGGCAGCTTTAATGTTACTCAAGACAAAATAGATAGAGAAAAAAACATTGTGTTGGAAGAAAGAAAAATGAGATTTGATAATCATCCTAACAACTTGTTATGGGAAGAAATGAATAGTGCATTTTACCGTACTGGCTATGGTAGGTCTGTTATCGGCTGGGAGAGCGACATCAAAACTTACAATTTGGATGACATAACGAGGTTTCATGATAACTATTATCACTCCGGCAATGCAATATTACTGATTGTGGGTGATGTGGAACTTGATGAAGTAGTGAAATTAGCAGAAGAAAAATATGGCGAAATTAAAGCTAAGCCTGTAATGAGAAATTACCCAAATCAGGATCCAGTGCATAATGCAGGTCTATCGGTGACCTTAGAGAGCACTGAAGTAAAAGAACCAGTTTTATATTTTCGTTATCGTGTACCCTTATTTGAGCATATAAATGAAGCTTCCGCTGCTCATTTAGCGGTTGAAATTTTAGGTAGCGGCAAATCCAGCAAACTGTATAATGATCTGGTTTTAGATGAAGATGTGGCAGTATCAGTGTTTGCTTATTATAATAGCCTAGCTTTTAGTGATGGCTACATTGATATTCAGGTCATTCCAAAAAGCGGAGTTAATTTAGATATTGTTGAAAGAGAGTTAGATAATGCTATTAATAACTTCATGTCTAAAGGAATAACGGATGAGGAGTTGCAAAGCTCGAAATATAGATACAAAGCAGCACAGTTTGATAATCTGTCTGACTTAACTCATATAGCGATGTTCTATGTGCCACACCTTGCACTTGGTATTCCACTGGATGAAATAGATATTTCATATAGCAAGATTAATGATGTCAATCTAGAGGATGTAAATAATAAAATCCGTGCTATTTTTTCTGCTAATAAGTTAATTGGTCGTTTATTACCAAAAGGAGATAATAGTGAGAATAAGTAAAATTATATTTCTATTTTTTTTCTGTCTAGGCTTTAATTTACAAGCAAGTGGTAACCTAAATATAGAGGAGGTCACTACCCGTAAAGGATTTAAGTTTTTATTTGTAGAAAATCATGATTTGCCAAAAGTTTCACTAAATATATCGTTCAAGGATGCAGGTTATGTGTATGAGAATAAGGAAAAACGGGGGCTTTCTTGGTTTACTTCTCTTGTAATCCAAGAAGGGGCAGGAAAAAATGATGCCAAAGATTTTGCGAAAAAGCTTGAAGATAAAGGGATTAGTTTAAATTTTATTGCTGATTTAGAAGCATTTAGGGTTTCATTAAATACTTTGTCTGACAATCTAGAGGAAGCAATTTCATTACTGAGCGATACTATAATGCGTCCTAAAGTTGACCCTGAAGGGTTGAATAGAGTTTTCGAGAAAGCCAAAGTTGATTTTAATAATCTTGGAAAAAATCCTTATTTTGTTGCTGGAAAAGAATTAGATACGTTATTGTTTAAAAAACATCCTTACTCAAAAAGTGTGTATGGTACTCTTGATACTATAATGAGCATTACTAGAGACGATGTTTTAACATACATAAAGCGTAATTTTGCTAAAGATAACATAGTTATCAGTGTTGCTGGTTGTGCAAAAAAAGAAGAAATTATTACGCTATTAGATAAATATTTATCTAAATTGCCGTCAAAAAGATCAAAAGTTAGAAAAATACCTGTAGAAAATAATTTTGGTTCTGCAGAAAGTAAGAATATTTTTATGGATATACCACAGAGTGTGATACTTTTTGCTCAAAAAGGTATAGCTTATGAAGATCCTAATTATTATAACGCTGGTGTCTTAATTGATGCACTTGGTGGCATGAGGCTGAATTCAATATTAATGACAGAACTGAGGCAAAACTTGGGTATTACTTATGGTGTTTATGCAAGTATTATTTCCAATAAACATGGAAATATTATATCTGGATTTATAAGTACTGATAGTTCTACTGCTGGCAAAGCTATATCAGCAGTAAAAGATACATTTAGCAGAATAAAAAAGCAAGGAATTGACGAACAATTGTTCAAGGATGCAAAAATTGGCTTGGTAAATAATCTTGTCCTTTTCCTGTCCAATAACACAAATACAGCAACGCTGCTAGATAATATGCAGATAAATGATCGTGATGTTAACCGTATAAATAATTATGCGAATATCATTAATGATGTTAAATTAGAGGAAGTAAACGAACTGGCGAGTTCTTTACTGGAACCTGAAAATTTATTTTTTGTTGAAGTTGGAAAAAACGCTCAAGGTCAATAATTATTACAGTCATTATCTTCTGCTATTGACCTTACTGCTTCTACATAACACTTATGCTCCTCAGCTAGAATGCGTTCTGAGAGGCTTTGAATATCATCAGCTGGTAACACTGGTACAACAACTTGAGCAATTATGGCTCCAGCATCAACTTCAGGAGTGACATAATGTACAGTACAACCTGTAATTTTTACACCTGCTTTTAGAGCTTGCTCTTGAGCGTTTAGGCCTTTAAAAGACGGAAGTAAAGAGGGATGAATATTTATCACCTTGTTATGCCATTTACTCAGAAAATCAGCTTTGAGAATTCTCATAAACCCTGCAAGGCAAATTAAATCAACCTTATGTTGAACAAGTATTTCGTGAATTTTACCAGCATCAAGCGGTTTATCTTTAACAATAAACGCTGAGATTCCTGCTTGCTCTGCTATTTTCAGACCAGCAGCTTCGCTATTATTTGTGATAACACATGCAACTTCTGCGGAAAAATTCTGATCTTGACATGCTTCTATTAAGGCCTGCATATTCGACCCCCTACCTGAAATTAGTATTCCGAGTTTTATCTTTTTCATTATAGCACAGTTAGTTTAGAATTTAGTTAATACTAACAAAACAGCTCAAAAGGAAAACTTATTTTATAGCAAAGAAGGCAGACTAAACTCTTTATATAAGTGGACCTCTAATTTTGGACCTCACTGGACAACACAAAATAACGAATAGCCCCATGTACCCAGCTAAAACTAGCTTTAATGCTTAGATATTGTGCTATTTTTGTATAATATACCACTATAAGTATATATTTTTGTAATCGCGTTATTATTTATTTAACAAAGTATTAGTATAATTTATTACACTGGATTAAATGGAGAAAGTTCAATGAGTAAATTACCGAACAATGCAAAAATAGGTAAATCTCAGGTTACTCAGTGGGAGGTAATAAAAAATTGTGAATATGCTGATAATTGCTTGTCAAAAATAGTAACTTTGTACGTTATTAGAATAACTCAGCTATCAGATTTTTATACGAGTGACGAACCTGAAATTAACACTGTTTTAGCAAGAATAAGCGTGACAAGTGAAAATGTATTTTTAAACAAGGCTACTACTATTGAAGTTATGGAAGGTATTTTTCCGTATAAATTCAACAGCAAGAAGAGAAATAACGTATTAAGGTTAGAAGATTTGTATAATTATTTATGTTCTATTGTTAACAATAGCCTTCCAAAAGAAATGCTTGAAAGTCTTGTAAGAACCTGTTAAGGATCTCGAAAATATGAGGTAAAATAAGCATAGTTAAGAAAGAGGTATATCTATGCAAAAAAGCTATCCAAGCGATATAAGTAAAGAACAATTTGAAAAAATTAGACCAATACTGGAGAGTAGCAGAAAGAAAA
>NZ_JAPQLK010000139.1:7397-16379 GCF_028981785.1 Wolbachia endosymbiont of Drosophila leontia | reverse complement strand
TGGGTTGTTGAGCGATCTTTTGCTTGGTTAGAAAAATGTAGAAGATTGTGGAAAAATTGCGAACGTAAACCCAACACCAGCTTGCAAATGATTGTCCTTTCCTTCATTTCTCCCCTATTACGAAGATTTTAAACAGGTTCTAAGAGGTCTTTATTTTTTATTGAAGACACAATATCGTCAATTTCTTTCACATATAATGCAAGTTTGTGTGCTTTACTACGATCTTCAAAACAAAGATTAACAAGCACGTTACGAAACCTATCTTTCGTAGTACTTCTCACTTCTGCTAATAAGGACTTAATATTTTCTTGGCAATGCACTCTCTTTACCGATTCAGCCGGTTCAACCATACCAAGAACATTCTTTACCAAAGATTTTTCTTCACAACTAAATATGAACATGTAATAACCCATCGATAAAGTGAAGAGCAAGAACATAGCCGGAAGTAAAAACGGAGCTAATACATTTTGTGACGCAGGGAAAATAAACCAGGTAACAGTTGCTATTGACACAGTTACAAATAATCCTGATAAACATAATTGTGCTTTTCTTCTATAATTCTGATCAATAACTGTACTTACACCAATAGAAGCTATATCAATCATTACTCACACCTCATTAAACATTAATACTAACTGAATGATAGCATTATTGTGATGAAAATGCAATATTATTAATATTTTAATACAATTTATATTGACAGTTACAATTCTGAATGTTTTATTGCAGCGTTAGCTGATTAGCATTTTTAAGATGAGGTCAACTCTCATAGAGAGAGGATTTTTTTATTTTCTCATTCTTCTCATTTTCCTCTCTAACAATTTTTTTTCCATTTAATATGTCCTTTATTTCATCTCCTGTTAAAGTTTCAAACTCCAGTAGATTTTCGGCAATGAGATCTAAGCCTTTCTTATGCTTGGTCAAAATGTCTTTTGCTTTTTCATAGCAAGAAGACACAACTTTCTTTACTTCTTCATCTATAAGTTTTAACGTATCTTCAGAAATTATCTCAGAACCATGTATGGTTCGTTCGCGATTGTGATAGATCGGGCCTATTTTGTCACTCATTCCCCATTTTGTTACCATAGCGCGTGATAAATCAGATGCTTGTTTTATATCCGAAGATGCACCGCTTGTGACTTTATCGTAGCCAAAAATTAGCTCCTCTGCCACTCTTCCACCCATAGCAACAGTAATATCTGCTATCATCTTTTCTCTTGTGAGGGACACTCTATCTGTTTCTGGTAGTCTCATAACTAAACCGAGTGCTCTACCGCGTGGAATAATTGTTGCCTTGTGTATAGGATCAGAAGCAGGCATATTAACAGCAATTATCGCATGACCAGCTTCATGGTATGCAGTCAGTCTCTTTTCCTCTTCTATCATAATTAGGGATCGTCTTTCTACGCCCATCATCACTTTATCACGTGCATATTCAAAATCGTCCATGGTAACAATCTTCTTGTTTCTTCTTGCAGCAATAAGTGCAGATTCGTTCACTAAATTTGCTAAATCAGCTCCAGAAAAGCCTGGTGTTCCTCTTGCAACCGTTTTCACGTTTACATCTGGTGCTATTGATATTTTCTTTATATGAGTATTTAATATCTTTTCACGCCCATTTATATCGGGTAAAGAAATAGTAATCTGTCGGTCAAAACGACCAGGTCTAAGCAGTGCTGGATCTAAGACATCCGGACGGTTAGTCGCAGCAATTATTATTACACCTTCATTAGACTCAAAGCCATCCATCTCAACTAATAACTGATTTAATGTTTGCTCTCTTTCGTCGTTGCCGCCACCAAGACCAATACCACGATGCCTACCCACCGCATCTATTTCATCTATAAAAATTATACAAGGAGCATTTTTCTTGCCTTGATCAAACATATCACGAACACGACTTGCACCAACACCCACAAACATTTCAACAAAATCAGATCCAGAAATACTAAAGAATGGCACATTAGCTTCTCCTGCAATTGCACGAGCAAGTAAAGTTTTACCAGTTCCAGGAGAGCCAATCAAAAGGCACCCTTTTGGTATTTTTCCACCTAATATTTGAAATTTTTGCCTTTGTTTAAGAAAATCAACGATCTCTACTAGCTCTTCTTTTGCTTCATCAATTCCGGCAACATCATCAAATGTTACTTTTTTTCCACTAGCCATGAGTCTAGCCCTTGACTTGCCAAAGCTTATAGTTCTGTTGCCCCCCGCTTGTGTTTGTTTAAGAAAGAATAGCAAGAAGCCAATAAAGATAAATGTTGGGACCCATGAGATAAGTAATCCACCAATTACGTTCATGGCAGAATCTTCAGTTGAAAAGGAGAATCTCACTTTTCTATCATGTAAATTTTTTATTAGGTCGCTATATATGACACCGCTTGAATTGAAACTTGAACCGTCCCTGAACTTGCCTTCAATGCTCTGGTTTTTTATGACAATATTTTCTACATCATTGTCTTCTAGTCTAGTTAAAAATTCCGAAAAAGGTATAATTGTTTTACTTTTACCTACATTTCCGCTGAACTGAATATAAGCAACTGAAATAAGAACAATAATTACTAACCAGATCAATAAGCCTTCTAAAAATTTTTTCATTTCTATTTCTAACTAAATACTAATCAAGCTTACCAAATTTTGTTTTATCGTGCTATTAATAATGCATTGAACCTTATCGTCATTGGTATTTTTTCCGTTATAATTTACATCAGGATAAGCAAGCACCTTTCCATCTTTTAGCACTACAGGCAAAGAACAGAAAACTTCAGGGCAGCAGTTGTAATCCTTCAGAAATTCAGGAACTTTTTGTGTTTTTTTTAATGGAGCGATGATAACTGAACACTCTTGATTTCCGAGTATTGTGAAGCTAAATCTGTTATCCCATTGAGTAGGTTCATTTAAAGGTAGGTTTAAGGTAATTTCTTGTATCTTTGACGATTCTCTAATTATCAAGATATTTTCTCCATGTTTTCTTATTTTACACCCAGAAAGTGTACAGTTAACATTACTATCCTTTTGCAATATTTTATTAAATATTACGATAAGGCTGTTGTACCTTGGTTTATAATGTTTACTGGCAATTGCCATTATGGAGTAAAGAAGAAGCCTCAAGGCTATTTCCTCTGGCAATTGATAAAACTCACTTAGTTTAATTTCAATATAACCAAGATCATGCACATTAACGCAGTCATTAAACGCAAGGCGTGTGTAGTGCATCAACGCTTTTGCAGCTCTTTTCATATGAAGGGCTGTGAGGCATATTCGCTCTGTTAAAATCTCTTGATTATCACTTGCTTTAAGTAAGTTACGGTATAAAGTTCGCCTGTATTTTAAGTCATAGTTGCTTCTATCTTCGATCCATTTTAACCGATGAAGCTTAGCGTACTTTTCTATTTCACTACGACTAAAATTTAACAATGGCCTAAATATATAAATACCATTTAGGAAAGACTTGTAGTCCATTGATGATAATCCATCTACGCCACTACCTCGCTCTAATCTTAACAAGAACGTTTCTGCTTGATCATCTTTGTGATGAGCAACAAGTAAATATTTAACATTATTATTTTTACACCACTCTGCTAGTAACTTATACCGTGCTTTTCGTGCCTGTAACTGAATATTGCCTTTAATATTTTGCTTCTCCCAATTTAATATGAACGATTCCTTTGCTCCAAGTTCCTTTGCATAACTTACAACAAAATCAGCTTCTTTTTGAGACTCTGGACGTAACCCATGATTCACTGTTAATGCTGTAGGAAGTGAAAGCTTGTTTTTTTTTGCCCAGTTAGTCATTAAGTGCAGTAAGACTATACTATCTACACCACCTGATACTGCAACTGCAACTTGATTGTTATAGAAAGCAAAACTATTAACCACATTTTGAAATAATAACTCTAATTCCATTATGTCTCTTGATGGCCAGACAGGTCAGATCTCTTACGTCATACCGCGACTTATTTGTGGTATATATAGATCCCGCTAACAAGCAACGAAATATGACAAGTTTGTCCTTTTTTGTCTACCCCAGTGGCCTTTCTTTATGTCATCCCAGTGTTTGACACTGGGATCCAGGTTTTAATGCAAGAAACTATTTCTTTATTCCAGAAAATGAAAATTCCACTCTACGATTTTTAGCATGCTCTTTTTCATATTTAGAATTTCTAGAATCATCTTTTACATTAACCAAAGGCTCAGTTTCACCTTTAGAAGCAGTTTTTATTCTGTTTTCTATGTAGGGTGTACAACTAACCATAAATTTTTTAGCTGCATCAGCCCTTCTAGCGCCTAGCGCAAGATTATATTCATGAGAACCACGGTTGTCAGTGTGACCAGTTAAAGTAACCTTCGCATCAGGGTTATCTTGTAACACCTCCATTACGTCAAGTAATGCATCTGCACTTACTTCAGCAATACTAGATTCATCATAACCAAAGAAAACTCTTTTATCACCTATCTGCTTAACAACAGAATTTATTTTATTTGTTGTATTTGCTCCTTTTTTTGGGCAAGAACTTACACCAGTAAGTAATAAACAAAAACAGCACATTATAACCAGTCTACTCCACATTACTAAACCTCCATAAATTTTAAATAGTGCGTAACTTTAATTTCAGTAGCTAATATCTCTCCATGTTGTAATATAGTCAAGAGAAATAAAATACTAAATACTTTTTCTACAACCTTACAATTAATTTTCCTATAATATGCTGGACTCTGAGTAGAAAAATCCAATAAAAGAATAAAAAGTACAATTTTTTATTGTACTTTAAGCAAATATACTTTTAACTTTATTATTAATCTATTGCGGTATTAAACAGATGTTTTCTAAAATAATGAACAAATATGCAATCTTATAAGTTTTTAGAGGAAGTATTGTATAGGGTAAAGAATATCGAAAATACGCTAAAAGTACTAAACCAAAGCCAATTGAATATAGAGGACAAGGTTGAACAAATGAGTCTTCTAGAAGAAATCAGACATGAAATTATCTCTCATGACGTAATAAAGGAATCATTAGCAGATGCTCTTGGTAACAAAAAAAGTGCAAATACTCAGCAGCTAAAGTTAATAGAGAGAATACATAAAAGCAACAGTGCTGTTCCTATTGATTTAGTAAAGTCTTTATCCAAAGCTAAGGTTGAATGCCAAAATTTATGGAAGCTATCTCATTCTGAAACCAGTAACTTAGAAAAACTAAAAGAACGTTTTACTGATTTAATCACACTCATTCGCGAAGTAGCTTCTATAAAATCGCAGCAATTAAAATGCTCAAAATACGACCCACTGCTTGCTGACTATGACTCTGATATCACAGAAAAGAGTATAAGGGAAGTATTCCCCAAGGTAGGCAAATTTTTTAGCGAAAATGTAGATAAAATAATTGAAAAGCAGAAAAAGGATAAGGATAAGGTTACTAATATACAAAAAGTTGCTACTCAGAAACAGATTGAACTTGGCTCATTATGTTTACAGCAAATGGGTATTGCACTAGATGAGATTCGTACTTCTTATTACTACCCTATAGATTATGATGAATCTGATTTTTGTTATGGTTTATTTTCACTTTTACGGCATAGTGGTTATGCAATTTATCAAAAATGTTTAGCGCAAAATTCTATAAGTAGTCCAATTACGAGACATGTTATGTATGAAACTCAAGGGTTATTCATGGAAAGGATGATTGGAACATCCAGAGAATTTATTGAGTTTATTCAACCACACATAAAAGAGAAGTTTGCTATAAAAGGCAAAACTAATAGCAGTGTTGAAAATTTGCACTTGGTTTTCAATGAAATAAACCCTTCTTCTTTTTTGAAAAATGCAGATGAATTTAGTCTGTTAGCTCATATTATGTTGAGAACTAAGTTAGAACAAGATATAATAAATGGCACATTGGAAGTCAAAGACCTGCATGATGCGTGGTTGGAGGGTATGAAGCACTATAAAATTCCAGTAAAAGCTAAAAATGAGCTAAACACTTATTTTCAAGATGAATATTGGGCAAGCGGTGTTATGGGCTACTTTCCTATAAAAATTATTGCTTTAATTGCTGCTGTGCAGATTTTCTCTTTCGTTAAAAAGAATCATTACGAATCATTAAGTGCTATAATAAAAGGAGATTTTAGTTTACTTATCAGTTGGTTATCTCAAAATGTATACAGTGCGAAGTGTGGCCTGGAACTGCTAAAAAAAGTAACAGGTAAGGGTTTAGACGTTGAGTGTGTTACTTACTACTTATCTGAAAAGTATAATTTGTCTTAATAAATGGTTTTCTTGAGTTATGTATGAATTTTGTTCGAAAATTAACCGGAAAGTTTTATAGCCTTTTTACTTTCAAAGGTTTGTTTGCTAGCGATATTGCTATAGACCTTGGTACTGCAAACACTTTAGTTTATCAGAAAAATCAGGGAATAGTGCTTGATGAGCCTTCAGTTGTAGCAAGAATAAAAGAAAAAGGAAGTTACGTTCCTTATGCTTTTGGTAAAAAAGCTAAAATGATGCTTGGAAAAACGCCTGGAGAAATAGAGGCGATAAGGCCCTTAAAAGATGGAGTCATTGCTGATTTTAAAAGTGCGGAAGAAATGCTAAAATATTTCATACGCAGTGCAAACACAAAATTCACTGTTAATAAACCTAATATTATCATATGCGTTCCATCTGGATCCACGCCAGTTGAAAGGCGTGCTATACAAGATGCAGCAGAAAGTGCTGGTGCAAATGAAGTATTTTTAATTGAAGAACCAATGGCTGCAGCAATCGGAGCTGGGCTCCCGGTTACTGAACCTGAGGGTTCTATGATTGTTGATATAGGAGGTGGTACAACTGAAGTTGCAATTATTTCTTTAGGCGGAATTGTTTATTCACGTTCTGCCAGAGTAGGTGGCGATATTATGGATGAAGCAATAAAATCATATATTCGTGAAAATCATAAGTTATTAATCGGTGAAACAACCGCTGAGAAAATTAAGAAAAGCATAGGTTCAGCCAGTCTGCCAGGTGAAAATAACAAAGAGGGAATGATAATTAAAGGCAGGGATTTAGTGAGTGGCATGCCAAAAGAAATGCTTTTATCAGAATACCAAGTTGCAGAGAGTTTAATAGAGCCTGTACATCAGATAATTTCTGCTATTAAGACTGCGCTGGAGAGCACTCCACCTGAACTTTCTTCTGATATAGTCGATAGAGGAATAGTTTTATCCGGTGGTGGTGGATTATTACGTAATCTAGGTAAAGTTATCAGTGAAACAACAAAATTACCGGTTCGTGTTGCAGATGACCCACTTTGTTGTGTTGCCTTAGGTAGTGGAAAAGTGCTTGAAAACATGGATTATTTTGGCCATGTTTTATTCAAGCAAGATTAAATTATTTTTGAAGGTAGTTTATCGAATTTTATAGCAAATTTTACCTCAAGCATAAAGATGTCATCCAAGTAGCCAACACTGGGATCCAGAAAAATTGACTATAAACAAGCATGCTGTTTCGATGAAATTGTGTAATAGAAACTAGATTCCAGTGTCAGCTACTTGCATGACACCAAGTTTGTGCTTATAAATTAAGGCGATTATGCTAAAAGAATTTGAAATTGAACCTCTGCTAAAAGATAAAACTCCGCACCAGACTAAGGCTGTTGTTGCAATGTCCGGGGGAGTTGATAGCTCGGTTGCTGCAGCACTGCTACATAACCTTGGGTACCAGGTGATAGGTGTGACTCTTCAACTCTATGGCACTGACGGTAATGCTAACGCAAGAAAGGGTGCATGCTGCGCTGGACAGGATATTTATGACGCTAAGCGTGTAGCTGAAAGTGTTGGCTTTCCTCACTATATTTTAAACTATGAGGAAATATTCAAAAAGGAAGTAATAGAGGATTTTGCGAGTACCTATATGCGTGGGGAAACTCCCATACCATGCGTGAGATGTAACCAAACGGTAAAATTTCGTGATCTATTGCAAGTTACAAAAAATCTTGGTGCGGATGTGCTCGTAACAGGACATTACGTGAGAAGGTTAGAAAAAAATGGTGAGGTAAAGTTGTGCAGAAGTATTGATAAAAGTAAAGATCAAAGTTATTTTTTGTTTGCTACAACTCAAGAGCAGTTAAAGCTTTTGCGATTTCCGCTAGGTGGGTTCTATAAAAGTGATATAAGAAAATTAGCAAAATATTTCAGTTTACAAATTTCTGAAAAGCCAGACAGTCAAGATATATGCTTTGTTTCCGAAAGCTATAGTAAAACAATAGCTAAATTAGCTCCACAATCCGTACAGAAAGGCAGAATTGTGGATGTGAATGGAAAAGTGCTAGGCGAGCACAGTGGCATAGTAAATTTTACAGTGGGGCAAAGAAAGGGCTTGGGTATCGCACACAATGAACCTCTTTACGTGATAAAAATTAATACAGAGAATAATGAGGTTATAGTAGGTCCGATCAACGCATTAATGCAAAAAAAAATATTGATCAAAGAGTTAAATTGGTTAGAACAACCAAAGGAAGGTATGGAAGTAACTGTGAAGCTGAGATCATCACATGCGGGAAGTTTAGCAACAATACATTCAACTGATGAAAAAAATAAAGCCTGTGTCATTTTAAACGACGATTACTTTGGCATCAGTCCAGGTCAAGCCTGTGTAGCGTATAAAGATGAGCAAGTTATCGGCGGTGGATGGATATGCTCTTAACTAAAAGCTTTAATGCAGAGTGTAAACATACAATAGACTTCTTGCATAACCATAGAACAGAAACGAAAAAACTTCCTTGACAAACCTCGCCAGCCCCCTTATCATGAAACTGAAGCTATTTATTTATCTTCTCTGTACAGATTAAATGACAAAAAAACTCACGTATCTGGCGCCTCATGTTTAGTTTTTTGCACTATGTGCACTCTATGTCTTTATCAAATTTCTGGGTTTTTACCTACACAAGCTGAAATACGCTTATAAAGCATTTAAAACATTAAAAAACGCCAACTTAAAAAATGGATA
>NZ_JAPQLK010000139.1:0-7347 GCF_028981785.1 Wolbachia endosymbiont of Drosophila leontia | reverse complement strand
CCTAGGGTTTCTTTTGCCTTTTTTTCTGTTTAGTAAATTTCTTAACGTTTATAATTTAGATTAGTTGCGGCTTAAAAGCAGCTAAATCGCGGTTATTAAGTGTTTAGAATAAAAAAACGCCATACTTGAAAGTATAATGTAAGTAATTAGCCAACCACGGGGCTTCTTTTGCCTTTTTTTGTTTAGTAAATTTCTTAAATATTTATGGCTAAACGACAATCGTCATCCCAGCGGGATCTAGAGATACCGCGAATGAATCGCGGTATGACGGTTCGCGGCGGCATAAAGATAAGTCTCGTCATCCCGCTGCGTGTTAGCGGGATCTCTTGTTAGTGGCTGAGATACCGCGGCGGTACAGCTATACCTTTTTCTACTTAGTTTGGGTTATGCAAGAAGTCTAATAACATTTATTGCTATTTTGCCATGTATCCCTTATACTATAAAGTAGAACATTATAGGTTTCAGCAATGATAAAAGAAATTGAAGAACTAATAAAAATTGTTGGTAAGGGTAATTTATTAGAGACGTTATTTATTTTTTTAGGCAGCTTTCAACATGCTGAATTAGGTCGTTTTATAGATCACAGAAATCATTTTGGTTTGTCTGAATTCATTAGAAAAAAAGAGGAACCATTAGATAAATATTTTAACTTAAAATTTAGTCTACAAGGGCTGTTTTTAATTTATGCTCAAGCTTATCAAATTCTAAGTGAAAACAATAACCTGAATACTAAAGATGTCATAGATAAAATATATGAAGTTATTAAAGGATCTGAGTTAAATGAATATATAAATGAAGTAGTAGATGGAAGAAAATTAGATTTACTTAACATCTTAGCAAATCCAAAGAGAGAACCAATATTTGAAACAGAAGAGGATTTTGAAAATAAAGTACTCATTGGTCTTAGAAAGTTACTAAGTGAAGGAAATACATTAAACAAATATGACAGAGAATTTACATTAAATAAGTGCGTTATCAGCAGCTATTATTCCATTCATGACATAAAAGCAGATAAAGATATAGCATTGTTCTTTTCTTTGGGTGTTTACTATAAAGAACTTTCGTCATCTAACAAAACAGTAAAAAGAGAAGTATTAGAGATATGTGAGAATCAGTTAATAGAGAGCTATATAATGTTCTTAGCTGGCAAACTACACATGATCGGATTATCAAGTAGAGATAAATATACAATCGACCATGAGAGTGTGGATCGGCAAGAGAAAACATTGAAAATGGATGGATTAATGTATCCTATAAATACAAAAAACTCCCTAGAGCAACTGTTAAAAAACCAAAATAGTGATGAATTTGAACAATTAATAACGAGCCCTGATAATATATACTACTCAGTGCTGCAAGAAGAGAATGAATGTAGGCCAAATCCTATCACCAGCAAGAAAAAAGAAAAAGACCATAAAAACGCAGTCTGTAAACTTATTTTAGGTATGTTTGTATTATCTGTTGGGTTATATGTTGCTGATTATTTCTTTATGGAGCAAAAATTGTTTAACTCAATAAAAAATGTTTTGCCACAAGACAACCTTACTAACCTGATAGTTGGTGCGGTGCTTACTATCGTAATAGTATATGCCTTATTTCAATTATTGGAACCACCACAGGAACCACCACTTTCAACAGTCAATAAGACGACGAATGAAAATTTAGGACCGCTCCATGCAAAACAAGCTTAGAACTACATAAATGTAGCAACTTAAAAGTACATATTGTATAATGCTTATTCTTAAGTTAAGAGGTAATTTATGGATTTAAGTAAAGTAACAGCAGGACCAAATGTGGTGAATGTGGTAATTGAAATAAGTGCAAATGCTGAGCCTGTAAAGTATGAATTTAATAAAGAGCTTGGGTTGTTACAAGTTGACAGATTTTTATCTACCTCAATGACTTATCCTTGCAATTATGGGTTTGTACCAAATACCTGCGCAGGTGATGGTGATCCTGTGGATGTTTTGGTGCTAACTCAGTTTCCCTTAGCATCTAGTGTTTTAATATCGGTGCGTCCGATAGGCGCATTACTCACTAAAGATGAAAAAGGAGAAGATGAGAAAATATTAGCTGTGCCTGTTTCCAGTGTTGATAGCTATTATGACAATATAAAGGACTATTCTGACTTATCTAAAAGCCTACTAGATAAAATTACTCATTTCTTTTCTCATTATAAAGATCTAGAAAAGGGAAAAACGGTAGCAGTTGGAGAATGGGTTGGTGTGGAAGAAGCAAAGAAAATCATTGAAAAAAGCAGAAATTAGTTTTTATTGATTTATAGCTAAAGTGGCTTAGGTTTGCCCACAATTTGAAAAACAACAAATTCGTCATTCCGCTACTTGTTAGCGGAATCTGTACCGCGCACAACTGTACGAACATTGCAATATGGCACATAGTAAACGATGTCATTCCAGTGCGTGACACTGGGATGACAAGAAAGGGAGCACTGGAATTTTTGTTTCAGCATTAGCCATGCATCTGAACAGATACAAATATTGCAATTAAAAGCATTAGACAGGTGGTAGAGGTCTTGGTATTATATAATCTTTAGGTTCTAAATTTGGAAGGGTGGCCGAGCGGCTGAAGGCGGCGGTTTGCTAAACCGTTATACGACCCAAAAGTCGTATCGAGGGTTCGAATCCCTCTCCTTCCGTATACTGTTTTTAGCACGGTTTAAATTCGCTATATTAGCATGTTTTTAGCCTATTTACCAGCGTACCTGATTTTGTTGCAATGGTTTTTATTTCCGTTGTCACTGAGATCACTATTAAAAAGTTGGCTAGCATTGACTCAGTATTTATTATAGAATTGGTTATTAACTTTACTTGTATGTATAAAATACTAATTTTACTGTTGATAGTGTTGCTACTTGGGTTGCTTGCAACCGAGATTGAAATTGTTGCAGATGTAAATGGCGAGCCAATTTCAAATTTAGATATCGAAAAACGCATCAACTTTATAAATTCATTGTTTGGCACTCAAAGTGTTAATCAAAAAGAAGCAAAACCTCAAATTCTTAGGGAGCTAATAGACGAAATTATCATTACCAATGAAGCGCAGAGGCTGAATATAAAATTGAGCAACGAGGAGTTAGATAATGCTGTCATGTTATTTTTAACCCAAAGTTTTAAACTTAAGGCTAATGAAGTTGATCAATACATAGAGAAGCATAATATAGATCTTGGTATTTTAAGAAAACAAATAAAATGTCAGTTACTGTGGAGCAAAATTATTGAAGTAAGAATTGTGCCATTTATTAATATAAGCGATAAAGAAGTAGATGATGTAAAAAGGCAAACAGAAAAGCCGGATTATCTTATCACGTTCCAAGAGTTTATAATTCCTGATCAAAAAGACAAGGACGTTTATGGTATAGCTGAAGATTTAGTAGAAAAATTACGTAATAGTAATAACCCAGAACCTCCAATAAAGATGCGTAAAGCAACAGTTAATTTAAGTCAGCTCAAAGATAAACTTAAGAGCGTTTTAGAAAGACTAGAAACCGGTGATATAGCAGGTCCATTCAGTTTCAGTGAAGGTTACTCTGTTATAAAAGTCATAGATAAGGTACAACTTAATCATGCACTGCTGGAAAGCACTTTAAAATTAAAACAGATTGTGGTTGAAGGTTCAGAAAGTTTATTGGATAATTTCAAGGAGCAAAAAATCAATTGTTTGAATTTCGATAAATTAGCAGATAATTTTAAGTTGCCAAACGCAAAAGAGTTTGAAATAAAAATGCGAGATTTAAATCCTGATTTACAGATTTTATTTAGTAAAACAAGTGTGAATGAAATAGTAGAATTGAGAGAAAATGGCACTGCAAAGTTGATGATGTTGTGTGATATCAAGAGTAATGTAGCGGGTATAGAAGCAATTAAACAGCAGATGTATCAACAAAAGATTATGATACAAAGCAACTTGTTATTAGATGATATGCGTAAAAATGCAGCTATCAGTTATCGGTATAGTTGAAGTCAGAGAGTGTCCTTGTCTCTTTCTTTGTGTATAGAACTATATAAATTACTTTGTTCTATAAAATTTCAAAAAATTTGAACAAATGCAGTTAAAATAGCACATGAAGAATATAATGCTAATTGGTGGTGGAGTTGGAAATGCAGTGTTATTTTCGATAGGAAAGGCATGTCTTGAAAATAATAACAAGGTTTTGTACTTCGCTGGCTATAAGAAGTTAAGTGATGTATTTAAACGAGCACTAATAGAGCGTGCATCAAATGCAGTAGTTTGGGTATGTGAAGAAGGATTGATAGAAACAAGCAGAGATCAAGATAAATCCTTTCATGGTAATATAGTTGATGCAATAGTCTCTTATCAACAAGGAAGATTAGGTATTAATTTGAACGTTATAGATAAAATTATCACTATTGGTTCTGATAAAATGATGAAAGCTGTGAATGAAGCTAGAAAAACAATTTTAAAGCCATATCTGAAATCAGGCCACATAGCGATATCATCAGTTAATTCTCCTATGCAGTGTATGATGAAAGAAATCTGCGCTCAGTGTGTGCAGCAACATATAAATGCGAAAACAGGAGAAAGGAGTTTTGTTTATAGTTGCAGTAATCAAGACCAGGATATGGGGTGTGTTGACTTTGACTTTTTAAGTGAGCGCTTGAAGCAAAATAGTTTACAAGAAAAACTTACTGCAAAATGGATAGATCATGTTCAAAGATATTAAACAGCACAAAAAGGAAATAAGAGAGCAATATAGAGCTATAAGAAAAGATATTGATGAAAGTTATTCCAGTTATGCGGCAAATTCCCTTATTAATCTCTTTAATCAGATTAATCAGAACCTAAGCTACGTTAAAGGCAAAACAATAGCAGCTTACATTCCAATGGATGAGGAAATAGATGTTGTGCCTTTGATGCATAGTTTACTCGATTTAGATTATAAAATAGCAATTCCTAATAAAAACAAGTTACTAAAATTTGAGAAATGGAACGAAACAAATGAAGATGTAATTCCTGACACAATCATTACTCCTGTTATTGCTTTTGATGATCATTTGAATAGATTAGGTTTTGGCGGTGGTTGGTATGATACAATGATAAAAAAATTACGGCCGCTTGGAAAAATATTTATAGGTGTAGCCTATGAGAAACAATATTGTAAAGATTTACCTGTAGAAAAACATGATCAAAAATTGGATATTATAATCACTGAGATGTGTGTTAGATGTGGAAGTGGATTGCTCAAAAAAGTGGATAAAAAGGAGTAGCGTAACCCCACTTTCTGATAGTAATTTTTGCGTAAAAAAATGCATCAACTTGGTCCTGTGATTCCTCCTTCACTCACTCGTGCAGCACTTGAAATACCTAAGTGAGAAGATGGCTTCATTGCTGCAACTTTCTCATCAACAATTTTTTCTACCTCCTCTATTTTACCCTCACCAATGGCCATAATTTTAGATTGAAATTTCTCCATAAGCTCCTCAAGTGCTTCCTTATCACTTTCATAAGTACTAGTACCTTTTTCTATAAGCCTTTTCATGTCTTCTTTTGAAAAATTTTGAATAGTTCCATTCTTTACTAACTCTTGTATAGCAGATCGCTGCCCTTCATTTTGAAGCATGCCTATGACCTTTGCTTTACTCTGGGCGTTTTTTATTTTTTCACCTTCTTCGGACATATTATAGCATATAATCTCTTGAGCCAAACTGTTGTATAATTTACTAAAGTTATCTTTTTTTGGCCCAACCTCAGGCAATTTATCCCCTAAATTTTTAGATAAACTTTTCACTGCTTTTCCTGCATCAATCGCACCTTCTTTTATTTTTTCCCCTGCCTTTCCTATACCTATTCCTACATAACGTGCTCCAATAGCCACAAGCGCTATTAATGTAGCAAGCACAATAAGCGGAGAAAATGCTGCTCCTAATACCATTACGGCAGAAGCTATTCCAATTTTTTTATTTGCAGAGGCTGATTTAAAATAATTGACTAGATTATCCAGTGGACCTTTATTATTATTTACAACATTACTTATTGCTTGTTGGTTAACAGATTTTAACGCCTCTTCTATTATTTTTGAGTCAACATTTTCAGAAGTTAAATCTTTAAGTGCTTCTTCAATGAATTTTATAAATAATTCTTTGTTGACCTCCTTTTGCAAGCCTTGGTCATTAATCGCTAAACCTAAATCTTTGAGGTTCATCTCTTTAACTTGTTCTGATAGGGTTGTAAATAACTCTTTTTTCCCCTCTTGTGAGGATTGTGCAATACTTTCTATTATATCTGAAATAGCTTTTCTTAGTTCTGGATAGTCAGTGTCAAAAAACATACTATTACTAGATTCCATATTCAGCTTCGTTGATTATAAATATGCCTAATTATACATACTAATCATTAATTATATTATAATTGACATAACATACCCCTTTCCAAATATAGAATTTGTATTAAAACATCTAGATTGTATGAAATCAAGGTACTTTATGGGTGAAAAAAAATTAAAAGCTGCTGTGGTTTTATCAGGGTGTGGTTACCTTGACGGTGCAGAGGTAAGAGAAGCGGTTTTAAGTTTGCTTGTTGCTTGATCAGCAGGAAGTGGATGTTAAATGCTTTGCACCTGATATCAATATCACACAAGTTATGAATCATAGAACAAAAGAGGCAACAAAAGAAAAAAGGAATGTACTTGTGGAAGCAGCAAGAATCGCAAGAGGCGAAATATATGACTTAAAAGAAGCCGAAGCTGAAAATTTTGACATGCTAGTTGTACCTGGTGGATACGGGGTTGCGAAAAATTTATCTGACTTAGCTGAAAGTAAAGACATGGTGACAGTAATGCCTGAATTTGAAAGATTAGTTTCAGAATTTTTTGTTACAAAAAAGCCAATAGGAGCGATATGCATATCTCCAGCCATCATTGTTTCAATTTTAAGTAACAAGATAGGTAAAGAAGAAAGTAAGGTTAAGGTAACTATAGGAGATGACAGAGAACAGTTGATAGAAAGGCTTGGCGGCGAGCACATAAAATGCGATACAGAGTTATCAATAGAAGACGAAGAACATAATGTATTTTCCTGTTCTGCTTATATGCGTAGCGACGAAAGTACATACTCTGTATATCAAGGGATAAAGCATATGATTGACAGCATGGTAAAAAAGATTAACAAAAAAACTAAACAGCCATTCCTCTAAGAACCTGTTAAGGATCTCGAAAATATGAGGTAAAATAAGCATAGTTAAGAAAGAGGTATATCTATGCAAAAAAGCTATCCAAGCGATATAAGTAAAGAACAATTTGAAAAAAATTAGACCAATACTGGGGAGTAGCAGAAAGAAAACAAAACCAAGGAAACTTGATTTGTATGATGT
>NZ_JAPQLK010000138.1:8601-11054 GCF_028981785.1 Wolbachia endosymbiont of Drosophila leontia | reverse complement strand
TCTAATAGATACAACTCTGCTAATCGATTTACTTCATAACTACAACTAATACGAACTATTAATTTCTTGTTGCCCATGAGCTCTACCATATATTATCCATCGAGACATATGGTTATTTGATCATTAGCTCTATAAATAAATTCAACTCTCCGTTCTTTTTGTAGAAGCTTTCGGGAAATAGTCTTCTCAAGTTTCAGGTTTATTGCAATATTGTTGGCGGAGTCCCCTCACCTCTTCTTGATTTTTTGGTTTATCTTGTCTACCTATTTTGCCACTCTGCTGAACAGATACACTCAACTAATGGTCAATACATCTTCTATTAAAAATTGTACAAATTCATTGCCATTCCAGTAATTCACAGAGATTTTACCCAAAATAGCTTTAACATTACCCTGCATGATAGCAGAGCCAAGATGAGTATTTGCAGAACGAAATGCAATAGCTCTTACCATAACATTATCATCAGCAATAAAACATTTTATATGGTCAACTCCTATAACTTCAGGCTTTCTTATCTTTGCTCCTTGGATAATAAACCTTGGTTCAGGATTTCCAACTCCAAATGGTCCCAAGCGTTGCAATTGATTCCATAAAGACAAATTTATTGCTTTAGCAGTTACTACACTATCAGCTTTTAAAGTTTTCTCATTTATAGAGTTTGAAAATCTTTCAGTAAAAAAATCATGCAAATCATTTATTTTGTCTTCTTTAATTGAAAATCCTGCCGCCATACTATGGCCACCACCTTCAATAATCAAATTTATAAACTTTGCGGAAAGGACTGCAGCACCGATATCAACTCCCAAAATTGATCTACAGCTTGCTTTTCCTATTCCATTATTTAAAGATATCACTGCTGTTGGCAAGTGAAACTGCTCCTTTAGCCTTGATGCAATTATACCAATTATTCCCTGGTGCCAATTGCCACTTATCATTATAAAATTCGCACCTGATTGGGCAGACTTTTCCGCTTGTGCTGTAGCTTCCAAGAGAGCCTCATTTTCTAACACTTTTCTTGCATTATTCAAATCTATTAATTTTAGCGCGATTGAATGTGCCTCTTCATCATCATCGGTGGAAAGCAACCTTGCACCAAGCGATGCTTCTCCTATTCTTCCTCCAGCATTTATGCATGGCCCAATACTAAACCCTAATCGAGAAACACTTGGTTTTTCAAGGATTCCCAAAGCATCAAATAAAACACGCAAGCCAACGTTTTTTCTTGTTGACATAACTTTTAATCCTTGTGAGACAAGTGCTCTATTGAGGCCTGTGATCTGCATAACATCACAGACAGTTCCCAGGGCAACCAAATCCAACAGATCAAATAAATCTGGTTCTTTTTTGTTGGTAAAAAATCCTTGCTCACGTAGGCTTTTATTAAGAGCAACAATTAGCAGAAATGACACTCCAACTGCTGCTAGGTTATTATAAGGAGAGCTCTCATCAAGGCGGTTTGGATTCACAACTGCTACGGCGCTTGGTAATTTTTCCGTACCAAGGTGATGGTCAACAACTATAATATCAAGACCAAAAGCCTTTGCATCTTCTATTGGTTGATATGCAAGCGTACCACAATCAACGGAAATACATAAATCAACTCCATTCTTTTTAAGTTGTAATAAAGCATCTGTGTTTAATCCATAGCCCTCATCAACACGATCTGGAATGTAGATTATAGAGTGTATATCGATTGCTCTCAGGTACCTGTTAATCAATGCTGACGACGTTGCACCATCAACATCATAGTCACCAAATATTGCAAGGTTTTCATCATTTTTTATTGCCCGTATTATACGAGAAACAGCTTTATCCATATCAAGAAGGTGAAAGGGATCTGGTAATAGCGATCTGATTAGTGGATATAAGAAGTCGCTTGCATTTTCTATGTTAACACCACGAGTAACCAATATTCTTGCTAATATTTCTGGTAACTCAAATCTCTGTGTAAGAGTTAAGATTTGCCTTTGATCTGCTTCTTGCAACTTCCACAATGCATTTGTTATGCTGCGCTTTTCAATTTCAAGTAGCATATTCTTTCTTTGTAAATAAAACTACTTTACCAGAATTTTTAAGCTTGTTCTATAATTGTATTAGACTTCTGCATAACCTAAACTAAGTAGAAAAAAGGTATCATCTAAGTAGCTGACACTGGTCTCCATCCAAGAGGGCAGTAGCCCCTTCGGTGTCATTCCAGCGCGTGACCAGGTCTTTTTAGCTATCATAGGATGACAGAGGCAGACACTCCACTTTGTCGTTCCAGTGCCTTGACTATTTGGATCCAGGAAAAAGAATGGTGTCATCCCAGTGCCCCTATGATGTCATCCCAGTGCTCCTTTTTTTGTCATCCGAGTAGCTGACACTGGGATGGCTTTGTTGCATTGCTCTTCGGATAGTAGGTAACGTACAATAAATTCATGAAGCTATCTCAAACTTGGCCATGCCTATTTCAG
>NZ_JAPQLK010000138.1:4002-8551 GCF_028981785.1 Wolbachia endosymbiont of Drosophila leontia | reverse complement strand
TTTTGTAGAAGCTTTCGGGAAATAGTCTTCTCAAGTTTCAGGTTTATTGCAATATTGTTGGCGGAGTCCCGCGATTCATTCGCGGTATCTCATCAGCTAACAAGCAGCGGAATAACGGTTGTCGTTTAGCTATGAATATTAAGAAATTTACCAAATGAAAAAAAAGGCAAAAGAAGCCCCGTGGTTGGCTAATTACTTACATTATACTTTCAAGTATGGCGTTTTTTTATTCTAAACGCTTAATAACCGCGATTCAGCTGCTTTTAAGCCGCAACTAATCTAAATTATAAACATTAAGAAATTTACTGAGCGAAAAAAAAGGTAAAGAAACCCTAGGGTAGCTAATTATTCACTATCCATTTTTTAAGTTGGCGTTTTTTGATGTTTTAAATAGCGTATTTCAGCTTGTGTAGCTAGAAATTTGATAAAGACATGAGGTGCACATAGTGCAAAAAATTAAGCATGATTTACGCCAAATACATTAAGTTTTTTTGTCATTAATCCACTGCAGAGATTGCGAAGATAAATAAATAGCTTCAGTTTCATGATAAGGGGGCTGGCGAAGGGTGTCAAGGAAGTTTTTCGTTTCATCCAATGCGCTGCCAAAAGTTTGTTATGCAAGAGATCCCATAAATTGGGTGTCATAATAACTACACCCACATTAATTTTGGTGTACGTGACCTTGAAAAATCGTGATTCAATACTTAAACTATTAGGGTGGTAGGCAAATAATGGAGCTCAAAATGCATAATGTACAAGAAACTGAAAATTTAAAATTTGACGCTGAGGTAGGGAAAGTGCTGAATATAGTGATTCATTCACTTTACACCAATAAAGACATTTTTCTGCGTGAATTAATATCAAATGCATCAGATGCATGTGATAAGTTGCGCTATGAATCTCAACTAAACCCTAATTTGCTAGATTTGAGTGACGAATTAAAAATCACTATCAGCTCCAATAAAGATAAGAACGAGCTATATATCACTGATAATGGCATTGGAATGAATAGACAGGATTTAATAGACAATCTTGGTACAATTGCAAGCTCTGGTACGCAGAAGTTCTTGGATGCGATTAAGAATAGCAAGGATTCAAGCCAAACTGTGGAGCTGATTGGGAAGTTTGGTGTTGGTTTTTACTCAAGCTTTATGGTTGCATCAGAAGTAATAGTAGAATCGAGAAAAGCTGGAGAAGAGGAGTCTTGGATCTGGCAATCCAAAGGAGATGGGGAATATTCAATCAGCAAGTCAGATAATCAAGTCCCTCGCGGAACCAAAATTACGCTCATTATGCATCCTGAAGAAAACGAGTTTTTAGATAAATTTCGTGTTGAAAATATTGTCACTACTTACTCTGATCACATAAATTTTCCTGTTGAATTTATAGACGAAGAAGGAAAAAGTGAAAAGTTAAACGGTAAGGCTGCAATTTGGACTAAGCCAAAAAATGACGTTACTCAAGAGGAGCACAACGATTTTTTCCGCAGTGTTGCTCACGTTGGCGGGGAGCCCTGGATGATATTGCATAATAAAAATGAAGGTGCAATAGAATATACAAATTTGCTTTATGTTCCTTCTATAAAACCTTTTGATTTATTCCATCCAGATAGACGTTGCTCTGTGAAGTTATATGTAAATAAAGTATTTATCACTGAAGATAACGTACAGATTATACCACAATACTTGCGTTTTCTGAAAGGCGTGGTTGATTCACCGGACTTGCCTCTTAATATCAGCAGAGAAACGCTGCAGAATAATCGTGTTGTTGAGCAGATCAGAAAATCTCTCACTAAGCGTGTGATATCAGAGCTCGGTAAAAAAGCAAAAGAGAATTTAGAGGAATATACAAAATTCTGGACCAATTTTGGTGCAGTTTTAAAGGAAGGTCTTTGTGAAGCTATGCCAACTGATGAGAGAGAAGCACTACTCTCAATTTGCAGATTTCATAGTACTGGTGATGAGAAATTAGTCAGCATTGATGACTATATAAGCAGAATGAAGCCTGAGCAGGAACATATCTATTATCTCACCGGAAATAGCCTCGGTTCAGTGAAAAACAGTCCGCAACTTGAGGGGTTCGTCAGTAAAGGGCTGGAGGTTCTTCTGTTCGTTGATCCAGTGGATGATTTCTGGACTAGTGTAATTCATGAATATAAAGATCAAAAGTTTAAGTCTGTGACTCGCGCTGATGTTGATTTGGAAAAATTCTCTTCAGAAGAAGATAAGAAAAATGAAGAAAACAAATCGAATGAAGAAAAAACTGAGGAAACTATATTGCAATATTTTACTACAGTGCTTGGAGATTCAGTAAAAAGCGTAAAAATTTCCAAAAAATTGACTGATAGTCCCGTATGCCTAGCGGTTGATGAAGGTGCTATGGATCTTCGCATGGAGCGTTTTTTGCGTGAACAAAAGCAGCTAAATTACCGCACGCCAAAGGTGCTTGAAATTAACACTAAGCATCCTGTAATAAAGAGTATAATGAAATCTTATGCTGAAAGTGGTGAAAACCCAACATCGGAGGACATGGTTCACTTATTGTTTTACCAAGCTTGCATCGTGGAAGGCGAAGAGATGGATGACGCGAGCAGCTTTGCTAAGAGACTGAATAATTTGCTTGGCAAGATTTCTGTTTAATGCTATACTTAGCTTAGCTGCTGGTTAGGAGGTAAAACATGTTTGGTTCCAATTTTAGGGACTTTGTATCACAAGATGCAACTTCACAGGGCCAATCAAATTCTGAAAGATTAGTCAAAAGTTGGCATGGTTTTGAAAAACCAGATTCTGAAGATTCAGGTATTGAAGAAGAGTTTGAAGTTTTAGATAGCGAAAGTCAAGAGATACCAGCTACTCCATGTAGCACACCCCTGAAGATCTAAGTTTAGAGAATGCAATACTTGCAAACTTTCCTGATGGTTGTGATAGGTCGTTTACTGTAGAGTTAAAAGATGAAGATTCATATGGTATCATTCCTAAAAACTTAACTTTTGCTGAGATTATAAATATCTTAAATCAAGCTATACAAGAAGATAATTGTGAAGAATTAGACAAGGTTGTACAAAATATTGAAGATTATGAAGGCAGGTCTATTACGCTGGATAATGAAAATCTCAAAGATTTCTGTTCAAATCAACTTGATTTGGAGTTACAAAACGGAAGCAACCATCAACATATATATTCAAATGTACTATCACAATATAAATTTGATCAAGAGGGTTTCAAGTATGATTATTCAGTAAAAGAATTGGTACTATTGGCAATTGCAGCTAATGACAAGCTAGTAGAGCAATATCAGGATTTTCTTTTTGCTGAAGGAAATTTAAGTCTTTTACCTCTCCTTGTTGGTGGTCAAAAATATATTGAAGCTTTTATAGAAAAATTCCATGGTACCGATGGAGTTTGTGGAAGATTAAAAGATCAAACTATACAACTTGTCGAACCTAATAAGATTGGTTTTTTCTCAGTTATAGCATTAAGAAAAGAGCAAGAATTATTAAATGCAGTTTTTGTCGAATACGTTTTAAGAGATTTTGGACAGGTGTTAAAAACAAGTAATCCTGATTCTTTGTATGGTGTGCTTGAAACAGCGTCTCTGATCAAAAATGAAGAATTCATCACGATAGTGCTGGGTGCATTTGAAAGATATATTAATAAGCTAACTAAAAAAGCCTCAACAGAAGAGTTATTAAAAAAGAGTTTTGTTACTTTATCAGAAACTGCGATAAGCCAGGAACACACATCTGTCATTGAATACCTGTGCAAACGATACACTAATAGTGCAGATCATGCCATTTACGATGTATATGAACAAGCATTTGCGGATGATAAAGTTATTACAATACTAGGGCAACAAATCCTGAAAAACATACGAGCTCGTGGCAGAAAAGAAATTTATGATTTAATTCTGAAAACTGCATTGGATGCTGGTAATATTGCATTTATCGAGCACTTGTGTGAAAAATGTGTTAAATGCAGCAATGATGTTATCGGCTATCTCAATCAAAAATTTAAAAATAACGAATTTGATAACATACACGAATCAATCCTCATTGCATTGTCTAATGTTGAATACACAGACACAGACGTTATAGTCGAGGTGCTTTTTTACACTAAAGAAATCCATCAAAACGTATCACATAATGAGCAAGTGATTAGGCTGGTCATACAGAATATACTGAAAAATGCAACACACTACTCAATAGGCCAAGAAGATTACTCCTTAGTCAAGGAAGTATGTTACTTATACACAAAAGAGGGTGCAATTAACGTAATTTTTCAAGAGGAGTGTAAGATTTTTAAATCTAGCATAGAAAAGCGCATAGAAGATCTGGAAAAGGAAAACAAATTATTGCAATCTGAAGCTTTACGTGAATATAACAGCCGTCTTCCAGGTATTGTAAATGGATTAGTTCAGACTGCTTGCATAGTGTATGATGAATACACTAAAGATCCAAAAGACAATAAACGTCAAAAGAATATTGATCTAAGAACCTGTTTAAAATCTTCGTAATAGGAGAGAAATGAAGGAAAGGACAATCATTTGCAAG
>NZ_JAPQLK010000138.1:0-3952 GCF_028981785.1 Wolbachia endosymbiont of Drosophila leontia | reverse complement strand
CAACTTGATGCATCATTCTTTTTGTAAAAAACATTCCACACTTTCTCTCCACTTTTTCTGGGTAAGGTCACTTTTCCACTGATCATATTTAATCGCCATAACTTTACTCCTACTTTAACAATATTTTAATTATCATATATTATGGCAAGAAAGTCAACCCTACCTAATTTTGCTTAGTAAGCACACTAACTATGAAACAATCTATATTACCATCAAAAACAGAATTTATATTGCCCACTTCATGTCCGGTTCTTAAATCCTTCACCATTTGATATGGATGCATAACGTACGATCTGATCTGATTGCCCCAGCCTATATCGCATTTTTTACCATATTCTTCAGCCATCTTTTGTTCTTTCTTTTCCAGTTCAATTTGGTATAAACGTCCTTTAAGTAATTTCAATGCCTCATCTTTATTTCTGTGTTGAGAACGACCATTTTGGCATTGAACTACAACACCAGTTGGAATATGCGTAATGCGTACTGCACTTTCAGTTTTGTTCACATGCTGACCGCCTGCTCCGGAAGCACGATAGGTGTCGATCTTTAGATCCTTTTCATCCACAGCAATATCAATTGAATCTTCTATCACTGGAGTTACTCCTACACTTGCAAAACTGGTATGACGTTTACCATTTGCATCAAACGGCGATATTCTAACCAGCCTGTGAATTCCACTTTCACTTTTTGCCCACCCATAAGCTTTTTCTCCAACGATTTTTATCATTGCGGACTTTATACCAACCGACTCTCCTTCTAATTTTTCTACAACTTCAACTTTAAAGTTATGATAAATTTCTGCCCACCTTACATACATGCGCACCAGCATTTCAGCCCAATCATTGCTCTCTGTTCCACCAGCTCCTGAGTGGATTTCTAAAAAGCAGTCATTATTATCTGCTTCACCAGTAAATAAGGATTCTGTTTCTTTACACTTGATTAATTTTTCTAACTTTACCAGTTCATTTTCAACTTCAGAGAAAAATTCTTCATCATTCTCATCAATAGCAGACTTCATTAAGCTAATGGCATCGTTGTAATCGCTTTCCAGCTTTAAAAACAACTCTACGTCATTCTTAATTTTAGAACGTTCTTTTAAAACTTCTTGTGCTTTTTGGTTATCTTGCCACAAATCATCATTCGACGCTTGGGAATCCAGCTCTTCAAGACGCAACTTTAATTTTTCTATGTCAAAGACACCTCCTGATAAGAGAAATACTTTTATTTAAGCTTTGAAAGTGTTCGAGAATTTCTGAATAAGTTTTCATTATACTTTAGATTTTAATATATTTACTATCAATAACAATAACAGTAAACAAAATAGAAATTTAACCATATGATAGTTAATTTAAATAATTTCATTATACTTTAATGTTTAAGGAAATCAAGCGCGTATATTTATTAAAAGATAAGGTAAAGTAATGAATATTAAAATAAGTTCTCATTATGGTTTAGACAAAAAGGCTATTGATGACTTAATAGAGTCACTTGATAACGAGGAGCTAGAAAATGTTCATAATATTGTAAAAACGATAGACAGTGTTCAGTTAGCTTATTTTTTATCTACTTCAATCAGTGATCACAGGGAGAAATTAGTTAATATCCTCGATCAACATTTGTTAAGTGATGCCCTAGTGCATGTAGTGCCAGATTTACAAATAGAGATCATAGAAACATTGGGAATAGAAAATACAGCAAAGTTACTAATGCTCCTTGATGTAGAAGATATAGTAACCATAGTGAAAGATTTAGATAGAAAGTCTGTAGAAAATATACTTTACTATTTGCCCAGCAAGACTCAGAAATCAGTAGAGGAGTTGCTATCATACCCAGAAGAAAGTGCAGGGAGGTTAATACATAAAGATATGGTTATAGCTCCATATTATTGGACAATAAATCAACTGACAGAATTTGTGTGCAACTATAAAAAAATACCAGAAAAATTTCACCAGGTATTCATTATCAACTCAAAATTAGAGCCTATAGGCAGTGTTAATTTAAATAAGGTAATATCTCACTCAGGAGACACAATAATAAAAGAGATAATGGATCATGACATAAAAATCATTAAAACTGGAGTAGACCAAGAGGAAGTAGCAAGAATATTTAAAGATTACTCTCTATTATCAGCTCCGGTAGTAAATAAGAATGGTAAAATTATTGGTGTGATCTTAATTGAAGATGTGATAAAAGTTGTTCAACAAGAAACAGAAGAGGATGTACTCAAAATAAGCGGTGTATCTTCTAAAGCCGATATAAATGCCCCTATACATAAAACTGTAATTAAAAGGCTACCTTGGTTACTGTTTAACCTCTTAGCTGCAACAATGTGTTCCATAGTAGTTGGCTTTTTCGATGATGTAATAAAAAGTTTTATAGTGTTGCCAATAATCATGCCGATAATTGCATCAATGAGCGGAAATGCAGGATCCCAAACAGTAACGCTAACCATCCGGGCAATCGCAACAAAATATCTAACTGAGCAAAATGCAAAAAGAATACTGATGAAAGAATTTTTAATAGGTCTTATAAACGGGGTGATCTTATCTACTATTTCATTAGTAGTGTTAGCAATAAGGTTTCACAACTTCAAAGTGGAGATGATTTTTGTGGTCTCCATGATTATGATGTCAATTATTGCAACGTTCATCGGAACTTTCATTCCTATAATGCTTCACCGTTTAAAGTCTGACCCTGCCGTTTCTTCTTCAATCCTAACATCGGCAACAACTGATATTCTCTCAGCTTTTATATTTCTTGGTTTAGCTACGATCTTTTTATTAAATAGCTAATACTATCTATAGCTATACCGCCGCGAACCGTCATGCCGCGATTCATTCGCGGTATCTCTTAGCATAGATCCCGCTAACAAGTAGCGGGATGACGAGAAAGGGGCTACTTGGATGACATTCTTCCTGGTGTGCCCAAATCACAATGTTCGTACATCTGTGGATTTATTCGCGGTATAGATTCCGCTAACGAGTAGCGGAATGACGGTTTTTCAAATTGTCGTAAGTCAGTTTAGCTATAATATCAAATTTCACAACTTCACCAACTATTTCTTTCTATTAAATAAGAATAAATTGCCTATACAAAAATAGATTGGCAATATTTCAAGTCTGCCAAGCAGCATTAAAAACGATAGAAATAATTTTACTTCATTACTGAAAGAGGAATAATTACCCGAAGGACCTATTAAGTTGCTGAACCCTGGACCAGAGTTTGTAAGCGTTGCAGAGATTGAGCTGATGCTAGTTATAAAGTCTGCATTGCTTAAGTAAGACATCACTACTGATGAAATGGTAAACGTTAACATGAAAATTGCAAAAAATATAAAGACAGAATGAACTTCATCATTCTCCAGGGTTTTTCCATTGAATTTTACTCTATTGTCTGCACCTGGGTTTAATAAAAGGTAAAAGTAATTTCTTATAGATCTTAAAAGAACAATCAAGCGGAAGGTTTTGACACCGCCACTTGAAGAACCACTACATCCACCAACAAAGGTGAGAAAAGAAGCTAAGACTGAAATGAAACTCCAATCTATATGATTACAGATTCCATAACCAGTTAACGTAATCAAGGAAGCGATGGTAAATGTGCTGCATCTAAATGATAATGACACTCCTAAATCAACATTTTTATACAACCAAAAACAAGCAAATAAAGATGAAACAATAGCTATCTTAAAAAAGTAAGAGACCTGCTCATCATAGCAAATGTCTAATCGTCTTATAATTTTTAAATAGCTAAGAAAAGGCAGAGAACCCAAAATCATAAAAATGATCGTTATGACTTCTAAGAACCTGTTTAAAATCTTCGTAATAGGAGAGAAATGAAGGAAAGGACAATCATTTGCAAGCTGGTGTTGAGTTTACGTTCGCAATTTTTCCACAATCTTCTACATTTTTCTAACCAAGCAAAAGATCGCTCAACAACCCATCTCTTTGGC
>NZ_JAPQLK010000137.1:0-11097 GCF_028981785.1 Wolbachia endosymbiont of Drosophila leontia | reverse complement strand
TCTTAGCTGTAAAGAATATAGATGAGTAATAAAGGCTGTTGTTACGACAATTCTGTTGCAGAAAGCTTCTTTAGCTCATTGAAAAGAGAAATACTTATTGATACTTCACAACACTCTGCTCAACAAACTAGAACTGCAATATTTGAATACATAGAAATTTTTTATAACAAACAACGTCACTATTAACTATTGCATTCCTGAGCATTTTGATTCATCATTCTCTTTGTGAAAAACATTCCAAACTTTCTCTTCACTTTTTCTGGGTAAGGTCAGTCAGCTACTTGGATGACAGGGGAGGGAGGTGCTACCCTGACAATCGTCATCCCGCTACGTGTTAGCGGGATCTAGAGATACCGCGAATGAATCGCGGTATGACGGTCTGCAGCGGTATGACGTAGGGCTGCACTAGCTATATCATGCATTTTATTAACCGACACTATAAACAACATCCTTACAATTATGAGATTGAACCACAACTTGCTCAAGCGTTAAGCTGCTGCGTTTAGCGTCTTTACCGTGGTTTTCCCCAAGAACATTTGTTCTTTCGTGTTTTATTTCTTCAATGAATTTCTTGTTAACGCTTTTAGGGTCAATCTTTTCCTGCGAATATATAAGATTAGTGCAATTTGTTTTTCTATAATAATGTATGCCAAAACCCACAATGAGTAATGCAAGTATACCAGAACCTATAAGTAATGATAATCCTATGTTATTAGTCAAAGGGTTTTGGTAAAATTTTTGTACACCATTAACACCATGTGTTGCAAGTAGCCCTAGAGGAAACGCTATATTTGCAGCAACTACACCAGTAAATAATGCAGTAAATATTGGTCTGTCGTTAATTACTGATTTTATTTTATTAGTTCTAGTAATTACTTTTTCGTCAATGTTAGTGAAGCCTTGTTTAGCTTCCCAAGCATTAAGTACAAAATTTGAATGAGTGCCATTGCTATATTCCAGTCTTACAGATTTTATAGCTTTATCTTTTGGCTGGTGCTCCAACACCTCAGCTAAAATTTTATCCGCATCTTTTTTTTGAATGGAATGTTCTTCAGTGTCTATAAATTGCCTTGTTGCAAAAAATATTGGACCAATTGTAAGCAATGCAGCAAGTGCGATAACTGGTATAGTGATATATTTTGGGCTGTTTGTAAAAAATGCAATAAATTTTGCTTTATCTTGTAAATATAATAAAGCTGCAGATATACTGAATACAATAGCACTTGCACCAAAAATTATAAAACCCTTCTGCTGCATGGCATACTTTGCTCTTGGCAAGAATCTGTTTGTTTTTTTATTTGTTGTGCTACCTATATCAGAATTTAGTGACAAAGACTCTTCAGAGTCATCTTTGCTTTTATACGATGGTAAAGTATTTGAAGACGCACCTAAATCATCTTTTGAGTTTTGACCACCTATTCCACTGTCTAAACTCTTTTTCGAAGATTTTGCATTTGGGTCTATAGCTGCATAAATATGTTTTTCTGATCCATTACCAGATAATCCTCCTAAACCTAAACTTGCTGTTTGTGATACCCAATCATGAGTCTCACCTTTTGTTTCTTCTAGGGAAGAAGGTAGTACTTCAGTACTAAGACCAAACAAATTTTTGTCTTCTTTGTCTTGTAAACCTGGAGCTTTTGGCAAAATCGGTGGTGCTCCATCACCATCTTTTTGTCGATTTACAGATGCATAAGTAGGATCCACTTCCTCATCATCTGATTCTTCATGTGACATTCCCTGCACACGTGGTACTACATTCAGTACACTTGAGATAGCATTTCCTGCTTCTTCAGGCGATGGTGGATCTTTTAGTGTTATCTTGCTATTGTCACCTGTTTGTTCGTAAGAAGTTAATTTTACTGTTGATTTTTCGACTGACCCATGCATATTCACTCCAAAGTTAATTACTATGCTGCATTGATTACGCTATAGTTATTAAGATATAGTAAATACCAATTTACAGATAATGTATCTGTTTAGCAGAGTGGCAAAATAAGGTAGACGAGAAAAGACAACTATAGGAACAAATGGGTGTCATCCCAGTGCCCAGACACTGGGATCCAGAAAATTTGATTGTGTACTATACAACATTTTCGATCAAAAGCTGGATTCCAGTGGGCTTTGTTGCATCGCTACTTATGAAAGGCTAACTATAATTAGGATTATAAGCAACTTATTGAAAATCTTGTTTTTTTGCAATCAATCTGATCAAATTTAAGAATAGTAATTTGTTATTTATATTAATAAACTTAATTCTATTGAAAATAGCTAAAGCATTGAAATTCTTGAATTTTAGCCGGATTAGTGAGTGGTAGTGAAATTTCTTTTACTCAAATTTAGGTATTCACTGACCGTTCTTGTTGTAAATACCAGAATAATAAGCTACTGATATACTCCACCTTTTTTTATCTTTAATCCATCATAGCTAGCGATGCAACAAAGCCATTCCAGTGTCAAGCACTGGAATGACATCGTTTACTATGTGATATCGTGCCATATTGCAATGTTTGTACAGTTGTGGAATGAATCACGGTATGACGTAGGGCTATGCTAGTATAGGCACATTATATGAAGAAGTACTAGCGTTGGGAATACTAGAAAAAAAATACTTACACTAAAAGAAACTTCAGTAGTAAATTCAAAAAGGAAGTTTAAATCCAGGTGGTAAACCCATCATACCTGCAAGATCAGGAGTTGCATTTGCCATATCTTCTTCTGCTTTTTTAATGGCATCATTAAATGCTGCTGTTACTAAATCCTCTACTATATCTTTTTCCTCATTTCTCATAAGTTCTAAGTCTATGTTCACCTTTTTAGCTTTATAGCTACCTATTTTTATGACTTCCACTAATACAGAAACTTTGCCGCCACCAGAAATACCTTGAAACTCTTTTCCAATATATTTTTCTTGAGCTTCTGCAAGCTTTTTTTGCATCTCTTGCATTTGTTTCATTATTTGACTAAGATCCACAACTTACTCCTTATTTTCTATATTAACTACTTTTGCACCTTTAAACGTGTCAAGTATATCCTTGACTGCAGGTGCATAATTTAAATCACTCACTTCCCTGTTTATATAACCCGTATCAACTGTAATAACCCACTCCTGCTGAGTCACCTGGTTTAAGTAATTTTTTAAATCATTGCAAAAATTACTATCCAACTTAGATACAGCTTTTAATTTTAAATATCCAGGTTTACAATCTATTAATTGTAGATTATTGCACAGTTGTTTGTAAAGATAAATTTGGTTACTCCGCCTTAATAGTTGCAAAATCTTATCAAAATCGTAATTTTGTTGTTTATTTTCCACATGGATCCCAGTGTCACGCACTGGGATGACAGAGTGGGGTTGTTGTTTACTTTCCACGTATTTTTTTGGATCTGAGTAGTCAGCTACTTGGATGACAGAGGGGGAAGGTGCAACAGGTCTGCCCTGTCTATTTCCTTGCTCTGCATTCTGTGAAAGAACTTTTTTGATCACCTGTTCTGGAGAAGGTAGATCAGAGAGATAGCAAAGACTAATTAGCATCATTTCAGCAGCAACATCGTTGCATGTTGAAGTTTTTATATCTTGAATACTTTTAAGCAACACCTTCCACAATCTCGAAAAAAATATTAAAGATCTCTTTATACTTAAATCTTTTATCCTATTCTTTTCATGCTCTGTAACTGCATTATCAATTTCTTTTGTAATCAAAAAACGGCATACTAACTGAATTGTTTGCAATAGACCTTCAAAAATACTAAGTGGGTTTGCTGTTTTTATCGCCTTGTCAAACACTAACAAAGCTTTCTGTAAATCACCTTCTAATATTGCCCCTAATAGATCGAATATAATATCTTTATCCACTAAGCCAAGTATGCCTGTCACATTTTTAGTGGATATTGCACCATCTTTGCTATATAGCACTGCTTGATTCATCAAAAACAAGGCGTTACGCATTGAATTTCCAGAGTGTCGTGCAATTAATTCTAATGCTCCCTTTTCAATGGAATAACTCTCTTTTCGTGCAACATCATTTAAACGTTCCACTATTTTAGCTACAGGAATGTTGTGTAAATCAAATCTTTGACAACGTGCAATAATAGTTATTGGTATCTTTTTTATTTCCGTAGTTGCTAAAATGAACTTTACACTAGATGGTGGCTCTTCTAGGGTTTTAAGTAATGCGTTAAATGCGCTGCTGGATAACATATGTACTTCATCTATAATGTAGACTTTGAATTTAGAGCTTATAGGTGAATAGCAAATATCTCCCAGGATTACTTTAATATCGTCAATGCTAGTGTGACTTGCTGCATCGATTTCAATTACATCTGGATGGCTTGAATTTTTTATTGCTAGACAATTTTCACATGATCCGCAAGGTTCAAAAATTGGCCCCAGGGAACAATTCAAACATAAAGCTATTATCCTTGCAGTGGTGGTTTTACCAACTCCACTACTACCAGAGAGCAGTATAGATTGTGGGATTTTGTTTAAAATAAAAGCATTTTCTAATACACGCACTAATATATCTTGACCTACTAGATCTTTGAAGCTACCAGGACGATGTTTTGATGCTATATTCATAGCCTCGGATAAAACAAATAATGAAATAGGTATGCAACCCAAAAAGGTTCTGATATGGCTGCTTCATTTCTGATCTGACCAAATTACAGAGTTTTTGCCTGCATACCTTATAAAATATTATACTTTTTTTTTTATTTAGCAAGGTATATCCTATATTAGTCTTATAATTTATATGTTAGACCTTTTGCAACATTACTTTGGAGTAAACAACTGTTACCTAAAATACTCTTCTTCTGTCATCCCAGTGCTTGACTACTTGGATCCAGAAAACTTAATTTTAAATGAATACATCAGGCTGTTGCATAATAAGAACTGGATTCCAGTGTCAAGCACTGGAATGACACCCTTCCGGTGGGAATTGCTCTCAAACTACAATGTTCGTACAGTTGTACTGGGATCCAGATATAAAAATATTTGCAAATTATGCAATGTACAACGGATTCTAGGAGTATATGTTAAAAATAATGTCCATAAAATGTCCATAATGAAATAAGCTGGATGCCAGTATCATGCGCTGGGATGACAATCTATAAGTACTGGGATAATAAAAGAGGAATATTATGATTTTATATCATTTTCCTCTTTGTCCATTTTCACGAAAAGTTAGAGCTCTTCTCAAAGAAAAAAAGTTGGGCTGTGATCTAGTGTATGAAAATCCGTGGGAAAAGCGGACTGAATTTATGGAGATCAACCCAACCGGGCAAGTACCAGTATTAATAGATAATAACTCTGTAATAGCGGATAGTAATGCCGTTTGTGAATATATAGAAGAGACTTACAATAGCGATATAAAATTACTTGGTTCATCCACTATTATTAAGTCTAAAATACGCGCTCTAATCAATTGGTTCGATAACAAATTTTACAATGAAGTTACTAAGTATATTATGAATGAAAAAGTAATTACTAACCGCAGCCCTGACTCTAGATTTCTTCATGCAGCTCAGCATAACCTGCCTTGCCATATGGAATACATCGAACACTTAATTAACAAGAACGTTTGGCTTGCAACTGATAAGTTCACTTTAGCTGATATTACTTTAGCATCGCATATTTCCGTAATGGATTATGTAAGTAGTTTTCCATGGGAAAAAAGTAAAATTTTAAAAGAATGGTACTCCATTGTTAAATCAAAGCCTTGTTTTCGTGAGATATTATTAGAGAGGATTTCTGGTTTAATCCCTCCTAAACATTATGCTGACCTTGATTTTTAACTTATGTTAGCTTTAAAGCTACAGTCATTCCTTCATCAGTTGGAATCAATATAGAGAAATATTTTTTTTCATCTGATAATCTATTATTAAACTCCCTCATGGCATGCCATGATTTTTCTGATACTTCTTTTGGAGGCGATTCTAAAAATACTGTGTTAAACAGTAGAGTGTTATCTGCAACGATTAGCCCATCTTGTTTAATGTATGACTCTGCCCAATCTAAATACTTAGGATAACTACTTTTGTCAGCATCAATAAATATCATGTCAAATGGTGCTTTTGCTGATAATTCATTAATTTTTTCCAGTGCATCGCCTTCTATTAGAGTAATTTTATCACTTAGATTAAAAGCACTAAAATTTTTTTTTGCTATTCTTGAGTGTTGAGGATTATTTTCTATTGTATATATATGACCGTCTTTTAGTAGAGCTTTTGCCATGCAAATCGACGAGTAACCGTATAACGTGCCAATCTCAACAATACTTTTGATTTTTTGGATTTTTATAAATAAACTTAATAGCTTTCCTTCTTCAGGGCCAATTTGAATATGTTGCTTTTTTTCAAGAATACAATATTCTTCTATTTTTTTATATTCTTTTGCAAATAGATTTCTTATGTATGACAATTTTATACTAAAATTATTACGCATATATTATAAATTAGGGAGACTTAATTCATACACAATTTATAAATATAATAATATAGTTTAAAATAATAAAAACATTTATTTTAAGTTATTATTTCATAGTATAAAATTTTAAGTGACAAAAATTATTATATATCGTACTATAGTTAACTAGTATAATAAACAGTCGATTATTATGCTAGAATTAAAGGGATTGTTTATGCGCATTTCTCTTTTTAAAATATAATTTTTATAATCAATTAGAGGGGGTTATATGTCTTATACTATTGCTGGTGAAGTTGAAACGTTAAACAAAAAATCTAACAAGAATGAAGGGGTTATGTTACTACATAATCCAGCTTATCGTGAAAAGTATAAAGAACGTTTTGATGAAGCTCAGAGAAAAGTTATGGATATGGTTCAGTTTTATGATGGGACAATAGTATTAATAGAGAATAAAATCGCTATGTATTACTACACTTGGCACAGTAAAAAAAGAGAGTTTGAGCGTAAAAAACAACAAACAGTAGTGAAAAACAATGACTCAGCATAGAGTCTTTTATATGGTAAGCTACAGTGGTATTACTTCACTATAGCTTTTCCATATAATTTATCTATCACATTAGTGAAATATTTCAGCTCTTTATACCCTCCATGTTTAACTTTATTATGCTCTATATATGATTTATCATCGTTAAGCTTGATGAAAAATATTGGAGTGGCTGTGATACCAAGTTTATTAATTGCCAGTGATTTATCATTTACGATTTTATCCATTATTTTCTTATCATTAATGCATTGGTTAAATGCATCTTGCTTTAAGTTGCTTAGTGCAGCAATTCTTTGTAGTAAAGTCAAATCACTTAAATTGTAGTAATCCCACGAATCTATTGAGTTAAAAACAGCTTTGTTAAAATTAAAGTAGTCTTCTTGTTTTTCGTAGCAATGACTTAGCATTGCAGCCTTTAGCCCTCTGTAATCTAAAGGAAAATGACGAAATATATATAACATCTTACCTGTGTCTATATATTTCTCTTTAATTTTAGGAAAAACATTCCTATGAAAAAGAGAGCAGTGATAACAAGTTAATGAAGCATATTCTATCATTAGAATTGGTGCTTTTGGATCTCCTAATAATTTATCATTAGGTAATGGCGATAATAGCTCATTTGATGTTATTTCATTGGGTTTTTTTTGAATGTATTGGTTATCGGATAAATCTTGCTTAACAACTGCATAAGAATTAACACTTATGAAAATTAATAAAAACAATAGTCTAAAAATCATTACAATGTAAACACTTAACTTACTAAAAAAAATTATACACTTATATTAATAATGTCAAGATAACTTTTGTTTAGCAAGGCTTTCAGCCCTATCTTTAAATGCAGCAATTATTTTACTTTGTGTATACTTATATACTGAGTTTAATAAAGTGGAAAATGAGTTGGACTTAAACTTAAACTCTATATAAAACTTTACCATAGTTTTATTTTCGTCTATGGGAATGAATTGCCATTCATTGTATAGATGTTTAAATATTCCATTTGATGATACAGCTTTTATCCAACCTTCATTTGTTCCACTTGGAGAAAGAGAAGTAACTTCTGATGTATATCTACCTTTAATTCCATGAAAAGCTGCGAGGAGATCCACAACCATTTGGTTGTTAATTTTTTCTTTTATATAAACGGCTTTGCACCAAGGAACAAAATCAGGATACCTTTCAACACCAATTACAATTTGGAATACTTCATTAGGCAAACATAGGAAAACACCCCGTTCTTTGTATTGATGAAGCATAAATGTTAAACCAATCAAAATAGGATCCGTATCTACCGTCAGCCTTAGTAGATTCCTGAGACTAAAGTTAAGGTGGGCATCGCGTACCAATTTCAACGAAATTAACAGAGGCAATTCCCTTGACTAGAAATTATCGCTCGGGAAATTTAACTTAACTCATAACGCATAGAACAGACCCTTAATTAATTGTAGATGATTTATACAAGGTGTGTCTATAGATATATTAAAGCTAGCGATTATTATTTAATCTTTATTAAACTTTGCATTCTAAGTATCATAGCCAATAAATATATCTTATGAACATTACTAAAGTTTTAACTATCATTGTTTTTATTGTAATTTCTTCAAGTGCTTACACCAATTGTACAGATCACAAAATTTTTGTGCATACTATGAAGCAACAAGTGGATGGTATATCTACAAAGGAGAATAAAAAAAACCGGGAATGTGTGCAAAAGAAGCTTCAGGAGGTCATTCAAAACAGTGTTAACCTCAAAGGAATATCGCAATTCGTCATAGGGAAACATTGGGCTTTAGTTAAACAAAAAGAAAAAGAAGATTTTTTAAGAGAGTATGAAGTGTATCTTACGCGTTTGTGCGTTAAAATTTTATATAAATACATGCATGATAGTGAAATGATCATGATGAGTACAAAAGCAGTTGACGATGAAACTTGCTTAATTGGTACAAGATTTTCTTACGGTGATGAAGAATTTACAAATATTGATTTTAAAGTTACTAAAAATAACAGTTCTTTCTTGATAAGTGATGTTGTAATGAGTGGAATAAGTATTGCTATTAATCAACGTTATCAATTTAGTGAAAAAATCGACACACATGGCATAGCAAGTGTGATAGATGAATTAAAATGTAACAACAATCTATGATATATATGCCTCATTGGCCTAAGCCACTTGGTAGCAGGCCGAATGATTTTTCTCTTGATCGCATAAAAGGCTTTCTTAGCAAACTAGATAACCCCGAGAAAAAAATGCCTCCCGCAATTCATATAGCTGGAACTAATGGGAAAGGCTCAACACTAGCATTTATAAGATATATAATGCAAGCAGCAGGGTATAAGGTACACGCATACACTTCTCCACATTTAGTGAGTTTTAATGAGAGGATAGTGATAGCCGGCAGCTATATCGACGATAATGAATTATATAGCTTATTAGAAGAATGTCGTGCAGTAATTGCAGAACAACCTATCACTCTGTTTGAAGCTGCAACTATTGCAGCTTTTTTAGCTTTTTCTCGTCATAAAGCCGATATAACTTTAGTTGAAGTGGGTATGGGTGGAAGGCTTGATGCAACAAATGTTATAGATAATCCGATTTTAACAATAATTACTTCCATTGCACTTGATCATACGGAATATCTTGGCCCTACTGTAGAAATTATAGCAGGTGAAAAGGCTGGAATAATGAAACCTAATGTTCCTTGCGTAATAGCACCGCAAGAAAAATCTATAGTGAACACGCTAGAACACCACGCAATAAATAAGAAATCTCCCTTGTATAGAGGAGGTCTTGAATGGAATTGCAAAAAAAAGAACAACAAAATGGTTTTTCAATCAGCTATTCAATCAATAGAATTTCCTTTGCCATCTTTAAAGGGTGATCATCAGGTGATTAATGCAGGCAATGCTATTGCAGCATGTAGTATTTTAAGTGGAAAGTATGAATTTGATATTGGAGAAGAGGATATCACTTCAGGTTTACAGTGCACTTATTGGCCTGCACGGCTAGAGTCTATAAAAGAAGGTAATTTAATTTTCCTACTACCGAAAGATTGGCAATTATTTTTAGATGGTGCACACAATAATGATGGTGCTAGAGTACTATCTCAGTGGGTAAAAGATAATTTTGCTGAAGGTATTTATATGGTTTTTGGTGTTACTAGTAACAGAAATGTGGAAGAGTTCTTAGAGCACTTAAAGCCATACATCAAGCTACTATGTGCGGTTTGTGTTAAGTCTGAACCTAAAGCAACAAATACAAATTTGATTAGGGAAAAAGCCAATAACATAGGAATAAAAGCAGTTGAATGTGAATCAATTGGCGATGCAATATCAAATCACATATTAAAAGCCTCTACCCAAAACGTCAAAACCATACTAATCTGTGGCTCATTGTTCCTAGCTAGAGACTTCGCTATGGAGAATAGCTAACTTTGATGATATTAACTGACCGATGGGGAAATAACTTTGATTGCTCATAGTACTGCTTGGCTTTTCGTTATCGACTTCTATAAACTGATCATCACCTTTAAATTGCTCCTCAATTGAATTTATAGCTGTCTTTTTGAGAATATAATTACTTGCAGCATTTAAAATAGGTGAAGTAACAATTAAAAGCGTGAATGGTAATGAAAGTAATAAGCCGGATAACATCATAGAGTTAGTTATACCAAAGCCGTTGGCAACTAAATCTAATCCCACACCGAAAAACATTAAAGATGTACAGATTGTGTTGCTCAAAATAACTGAATTTTTTAGCCACTTTAATTTAGTCCTATCACTCTTTGAAAAATTTTCGCATTCTTGGTCAAAGTTAAACAATAACAAAATATTAGTCTGATGATTAAACTCTTTCCCATTTCTAGTATAAATGCTCTTAACAGCTAGACTCAAAATAGATCCTGCTAACAAGGGAGCAAGAAAACCTACTGCTATTGGTACATTAGAAGAAATACCATTAATTATTAAAAATGCAATTGATGTGAAGGATACTAAAAGAACTCCTAAGAACCTGTTAAGGATCTCGAAAATATGAGGTAAAATAAGCATAGTTAAGAAAGAGGTATATCTATGCAAAAAAGCTATCCAAGAGATATAAGTAAAGAACAATTTGAAAAAATTAGACCAATACTGG
>NZ_JAPQLK010000136.1:3060-9801 GCF_028981785.1 Wolbachia endosymbiont of Drosophila leontia | reverse complement strand
CTTTCGTTGTATTGCCAAAGAGATGGGTTGTTGAGCGATCTTTTGCCTGGTTAGAAAAATGTAGAAGATTGTGGAAAAATTGCGAACGTAAACTCAACACCAGCTTGCAAATGATTGTCCTTTCCTTCATTTCTCTCCTATTACGAAGATTTTAAACAGGTTCTAAGAGATACCGCGGCGGCATGACGTAGGGAAACCGTTTTTTGGGTTAGCTATAACAGTAGTCAGGAAACAACAGCTTAAAAAGAGACTTAGTGTTAAATTTCTAATAGATTACTTATAAAAATAAATCTTATGGAAAGCAGAGCTAAGGCTTGGTTCATTTGGCTGATTAGTAACTTGGTTGTTATATTCAGCAACATGCAGATAATTTATACCTTTATAAGTGTAAATCTCGAAAAGGAACTTGGACTTACAATCGCGCAAGTTGCACTGGCTAATTCAGTATATACTTGGACTTTCGCCATCTTACAATTTTTTAGTGGAGCAACGTTTAATGTTTTTTCCAGTAAAAAAATTTATTTTTTCTCGTTATCAACTATGATCTTGGGGTTTTTTGTCCTTATTAATAGTGACAATTTCTCCCATTTGATTTTGTCTCAAGTGTTGATTGCAACTGGAGCATCATTTGGTTTTATTGGTGCTGCTCACACAAGTAGCATATGTTTTTCCGCTGCCCAATTTGGACTAATGTTTTCACTAGTGCAGACAATTTCAAGCCTTTCTGCTTTGGTAATTCAAATACTGTTCTCTAACTTGCTTGCCGAAGATGCATATTGGAAAAATCTGATTGTATGCATAATACTATTTGGTGTGTTGATATTTGTACTTACGCTTTTTTGTCCAAACACACTTCCAGAAAGCAGCTCAGAAAAGCGCACAATAAAAAGCTCTATGAAGACAGTAATGTGCTCTATATTAACAGTGCTAAAATTAAGAGATATCTGGATAACTTCAGTGGTGGGTGCTATTACTTTTGGAACATTTTTAGCACTTAATACCTTGTGGGCTCCAAGGTTACTGGGCAACTCAGAACTCAATGCAATGGAGTCAGGTATAGCAACTGCAATACTATGGCTTGGTCTTGCAGTTGGTGCTCCAATTGCAGATCGAATCTCAAACTTATTTAAAAATAGGAAACATGTAATTTCTGCTTTTGCTTTATTGCAAGGCGTCTCAACTATTATTTTACTATACAGCCATTTAACAGTCCACGTTGTGTACTTTTGTATGTTAATGTTCGGGTTTTTTGCGGGAGGACATATGCTTAATTTTACTGTCGGCAGCGAGATTGTGAAACGAAAATACATCAGCACATCATCATCCATTATCAATGGATTTATGTTTATTGGCAGTGGAGTTATAGTGTCAATGTTAGCACTTTTTACAGATCATAAAATGGCACTTTTTGCAATATTGATAGTTGCCGGTATTTTAAATTATGCAACAAAAGAGACATACTCTAAAAAATAAAGTAGCTGAATCTCGAGTCGATTGCTATGTTATATTTACGTATTGTAATATTTATCAATAATGGATCACGTTACAACAAAAGACACAACAGTAACTAAGGCAACGATAGCTGGAGATATAAACCAAGAAATAGGATTATCAAAGGAAGACTCTGTTTCGATAATAGATGATATATTGGACGAAATAAAGACAAGCTTGGTAAAGGATGGAATAGTAAAAATATCGTCATTTGGAACATTCTTGGTTAAGAAAAAGAAGGAAAGACCAGGAAATATACCAAATACGTCGGAGAAAGTGATGATTCAGGCAAGAAATTCAGTTTCTTTTAGGCCTTCAAAAATTATAAAAAAATCAATCAATAATTAATGAACAAGGAAAAATTATTTTATACGATTGGGGAAGTAGCTGAAGAGCTACATTTGGAACAGCATGTTTTGAGATTTTGGGAAGGTCAATTTCATCAAATTAAGCCTACAAAGCGTAAAGGAAGAAGGCTATATGATCGCAAGTGTATAGAGGCCATAAAGAAAGTAAAATACATGCTATATGATAAAGGATATACAATAAAAGGAGTGCAAAAAGAATTTGGTAATGATATAAAAGTCACAAAGAATTTGTTGCAAGAACTCACCGATTTGAGGGACTATTTAACTAATAAAATAAATAACGAGGAAAGTAACAAGCAGGCGTGAAACACTACGTCTCGCTAAAATTTTGGAGTTTTGTGAGAGTTTAAAATGTGGCATATAGCCTCATTTCTTATGTTATTAGCAATATTAATGGGCTGTGGCCTGCAAAAACCTGCACCTGTGCTGCTTAAAGGCGAAGAATTTTACGGAAAAAGAGATCTGGAATATACAAGAGAGTACCATTTAATTAGGGAGCCTTCAGTGCAAAAAGAAAGTAGAAAAGCCATCATAAATAGGATATACGAAGATAACAATAATACACAAAATGTGGGGGTAAATTGTAAATTTGTAATGCCAGTTAAAGGTTCAGCTACCTCTTCTGATGAAATGTGTAAGGATGGCATAAAAATTGCTGCTCAAAATGGAACGAACGTAGTTTCCTCTGCACCAGGCAAAGTGATATATGTAGGCAAAGGGCTGAGATGGTATGGGAATTTAATTATAGTGGAACACAAAGATAATTACATGACTGTGTACTCCTATTTAAAAAACATACATGTTGAAATTGGCGATAAAGTAAAGCAAGGTCAAGTAATTGGATCTGCAGGTAAATCAAGCACACAAGATAAAGATCCACAGATGTGTTTCACAATACGACATAATGGCCAAGCGGTTGATCCTTTGATGCATATGAACTGTAATTGAATTTGGATTTATATGAAATATGATTTTAAAAGTGTTGAAAAATTTTATCAAGATAAATGGGATTTTTCTGTAAGCAAGAGTGGTAAACAAGAAAAGTGTTACGTGTTGGAAATGTTTCCATATCCATCTGGTAAAATTCATATGGGACACTTACGTAACTATGCAATAGGGGATGTGATAGCGCGTTACAAGAGAGCTAATGGATTTGAGGTTTTGCATCCAATTGGCTGGGATGCGTTTGGATTACCAGCTGAGAATGCAGCAAGGGATAACAATATTAGCCCCGAAACATGGACAAAAGGGAATATAGATAATATGCGTACACAGTTGAAATCTATAGGTCTTTCTTATAATTGGGAGCGTGAACTCTCCACATGTGAGCCTGATTATTACAAACACGAACAAAAATTTTTCCTGGATTTTTTAAAGCATGGGCTTGCCTATCGAAAAGAATCATGGGTTAACTGGGATCCAGTGGACCAAACAGTGCTTGCAAATGAACAGGTGGTTGATGGAAAAGGATGGCGATCAGGTGCAGTTGTTGAAAAACGTAAGTTGTCCCAATGGTTTTTAAAGATTACTGATTTCGCTGAAGATTTACTCAAGTGCCTGCAAAGTTTGAAAAATTGGCCAGAAAAAGTCAAAACAATGCAGGAGCGTTGGATAGGAAAATCTGAAGGAGCAACTATAGAGTTTGAAGTAGTTGGCCTGAATAAGAAATTAAAAGTTTTTACAACTTATCCTCATACTTTGTTTGGGGCTTCTTTTTGTGCAGTGGCAGCAGAGCATCCTATTGTGCAGGATTTAAAGAATGGTTCTTCTGTTGTCATCCCAGTGCTTGACACTGGGATCCAAGAAGTAAAATCGAAAAGAGAGAACGATGAAAAAATAGGAGTTTACACCGGATTAAACGTCAAACACCCATTTCTTGATAAGGAATTGCCGCTTTACATAGCGAATTTTGTGTTGATGGAATATGGGGAAGGCGCGATTTTTGGTTGCCCTGCACATGATCAGCGTGACTTTGAATTTGCACAGAAATATAATTTGCCGATAATTCCCGTTATTTCTTCAGCCCACTTAGGTGTCATTCCAGCGCGTGACCAGAATTCTTACAATGGATCCCAGTGTCAAGCTACTCAGATGACAAAGGAGGCGTATACTGGAGACGGGACAATGTTTAACTCCGAATTCTTAAACGGATTAATGGTTAGTGAAGCAAAGGAAGCCATAGTTAAAAAATTTGAAGAAAAAAAAATAGGCAAAAAAACAATAAACTATCGTTTGCACGATTGGGGAATTTCGAGACAACGTTATTGGGGATGCCCTATACCTATTATATATTGCAAAGACTGTGGTACTGTTCCAGTGCCAGAAAAAGACCTGCCTGTAATACTGTCCGCGGATGTGGAATTCACAAGTGGTGGCAATCCACTTGATAAACATCCTACTTGGAAATTTGTTGATTGCCCAAAATGTGGAAAGCAAGCAGAGCGTGAAACTGATACGTTTGACACCTTTTTTGAATCCTCTTGGTATTTTGCTGCATTCTGTAGCGAAGATAAATCAATAGACAAAGATGCGTGTAATCGTTTTATGCCTGTTGATTATTATATAGGTGGAATAGAGCATGCAATTCTGCATTTGCTTTACTCACGATTTTTCTGCCGTGCTTTAACCAAATGTGGCTATTTTGATATTAAAGAGCCTTTCTCTACTTTAATCACTCAAGGAATGGTCTGCCATGCAACTTATAAAGACGAAAATGGTAAGTGGCTATTTCCCGCAGAAGCAAAAGAGTTGATTGCACAAGGAGCTAAGGTTCAAGTGGGCAAAGTTGAAAAAATGAGCAAATCGAAAAAGAATACAGTTGACCCAAACTTTATCATAGAAAAGTATGGTGCTGATACTGCTCGCTTGTTTGTGTTGTCCGACACTCCTCCGGAGAAAGATATGGAATGGTCCGATGATGGCGTGGAAGGTTGTTCTCGTTATGTAAATAAATTGTGGCGTATGGTCATGCAGCTAAGACCTGTAAATATACACTATGATAATGAAAATGTTACGGGTGGACTTCTAGAGTACAGAAAAAAAATTCATAAACTCTTACACGGACTTACAGATGACTTGGAAAACTGCAGATTAAACTGTGTAGTGGCAAAATTTCGTGAGATGACGAATTTAATAGCTGAAATAGACGTAAAAACTGGAAAATCTCTTATTGATGAAGGTATATGTATATTAATCAGAGTAATCGAACCATTCATACCACATCTAGCTGAAAGCCTATGGCAAGAAATAGGAGGTCAACCTTGGCCAAAAGCTGATGAATCATTATTAGTTGACGATACGGTAACTATAGCAGTGCAAATCAATGGAAAATTACGTACAACAATCAAGGTGGCAATTAACTTACCTCAAGAAGAATTGAAGAAAATAGCGATAGACTCTGTGTCCAGTAAGATCGATCAAAGCAAAGTTCGCACTGTATATGCTGTACCAAATAAGATAGTAAATATAGTTATATAAAAGACCTGAGTAGTACGTTTTATATAATCTGATTTTATGGCTATACTTTTTTTGACATGTAGTTATATCTTTTTTAATATAAGGGATATGTACTTATGCATTATATATTTTTTTGTATGAGGAGTTATATGAAAATAAAGAGATTGTGCGTTTTGGCTGTGTTGCTTACTTCATCTCTAGCAGGTGCAGCTAGTAATAGTGCAAGTAAGTCAGAAGATAAGTACTATGCAGGTTTAAACTTTGGTGCTGGTTGGGGTGGTGGCTTTAAAATGAAACCTGGTGTTGTTCTTGGTTACCATTATGACCAAAACTCTAAATTTGAACTTGAGGTTTTCAGTAATATTAAGTCATTAAAGAGCATAGGAGCTAGCTTATTGGCAAACTACCGCTTCTATCCTGACCTTGATATTGATCCCGTTAAACTATATGTCAGCGGAGGTTTAGGAGGATATCTCCAAATAACACCTTTTGGCTTTGGTGTTAGTGATACAGTTGATGGTGATGACAATAGTTCACAAGAAGAAAAAGAAAAGGAAGAAGAAACACAAGGTGCTCCAGAATCAGGTGGTGAAGCTGCCGGTTCATCTGTAGTAGATAAAATACTGAGTTCTATTTCCTATAAACTAAAGTTAGGTGTTGATTATGAAATTACTCCGCAGATAATTGGTGCAGTTGGTATGACCATGGGTGGGCAACTAAGTGGTATAAAAGCAAAACAAATACCAGATGCAACTCTAGAGATAGGGGTACGTTATAATTTTTAATGCTGCTACTTAGTTCATAAAGGTAGAGACGATGTTGAGGATGAAATAAACAGCATTAAAAAAAATCCGAAAACGTATTTTCGAATATGGTTTTGAACGCTAGCTATAGATTAGAAAAATAACAAGAAAAAGGGTAAACATACTGTAATTGATGTTGAATGATGGAGTCCATTATTTTAGCACGAAGTAACGAATTCAGTAGAATAAGTTCTTCAAAAATAATTTAAACTTTTATTAGTAGGAGCAGTCTCATGGAATATTATAGCGATCTCACTAAAAGAAACTTTTATAAGTATCGTTGATGAGAAAGGAAAAATTGTTAAGGAAGAAGTTGTTGCAAGAGAAAGTAAGGCAATAGCTGAATTTTTTCTTGGTCAAGGCAAAAAATATGAATCCATGGGAATAGAAAGTGGACAGTTGTCAATTGACCTTACCCAGAAAAAGTGGAGAGAAAGTTTGGAATGTTTTTTACAAAAAGAATGATGCATCAAATTGTTCTGGAATGCAATAGTTAGAGGTTGTCCACAAACCAGTAAATCAAGCATATTCCCTACTTAACATAACTTTACTCATAGCCAGATATATGAAACTTTCAGTAGATGTTGTAAGAACCTGTTAAGGATCTCGAAAATATGAGGTAA
>NZ_JAPQLK010000136.1:0-3010 GCF_028981785.1 Wolbachia endosymbiont of Drosophila leontia | reverse complement strand
ATTTTAAAGCGGATAATAACCACGGGGCTTCTTTTGCCTTTTTTTTCATTTGGTAAATTTCTTAATGTTTGTGGCTGAACGACAACCGTCATCCCGCTACTTGCTAGCGGGATCTCTTGTTAGCGGCTGAGATACCGCGAATGAATCGCGGTATGACGGTTCGCGGCGGCATAGTAATTCGTCATCCCGCTGCTTGTTAGCGCCGCGGCGGTATGACGGTTCGTGGTGGTATGACGTAGAGTGCTTAGAAGCTGTTATTTTGCTATAAATGGCTGTAATGGCATCATCTATTTTATTGCTATCACAGCCTGTTTGTGCAAGTTCAGCATTCCCACCACAGTTCTTTTTAACTGCTATGGATATTAGTTCTTTTGCGCTAATCTTATTGATTAAGTCTTTACTTACTTTAATAATCAAGACTGTTTTATCTTTTTCTGTTGCCGTAAAAGCTATTACCGTTTTTGGTTTTTGTTGCTGCAAAACAAACTCTCTTATTACATTTGCTGGAATATCAGTGAAAGTGTGGCTTATAAAATTTATTCCATTTATTTCGGTGCTTTTTATATTCTCTGCACTCACAAGCTTTTTATATAGGTTTTTTATTTTGGTTTCGGATTTTTTGTGTTCTTGACTTAAAATACTTAATCTGCTTGTTATTTCACTCACTGGCGCTTTTACGAATTCTGCAACTTTTTTTAAGTTAATTTCATTATCACGTACATAATTGATTGCTTCCTGACCAGTTAAAGCTTCAATTCTCCTCACTCCAAAAGCAACAGAACTCTCTGTTACTATCTTAAACAAACCAATTTCTCCAGTATGCTCAACGTGTGTGCCACCACACAGTTCCCTTGAATCTCCAATCTTCACTACTCTTACTTGATCGCTATATTTTTCGCCGAATAACGCCATAGCTCCTTCGTCTATTGCCTGATTCATGCTTTGAATTTTTGTAGATGCGGAAAGATTTTCTCTGATTAGAGAGTTTACCATATCTTCTACTAAGAATAGCTGATCCTGAGTAACTTGAGTGTTATGACTAAAGTCAAATCGTAACTTATCCGGTGCAACTAGGGAACCTTTTTGAGTGACATGATCACCCAAGATTTTTCTTAATACAAAGTGCAAAAGGTGTGTAGCTGAATGATTTCTCCTTAAGGTTTGCCTTCTTTCCTTATCTATGCTTGCTGTAACTGTGTCACCTTTACAAATTGAACCGAATTTAACTATGCATCTGTGCAAATATAGGTCATTAACCTTATTGGTATTCTCGACTATAATAATACTTCTACCAGGTTTGATCAGACTGCCAGTATCTCCCACTTGTCCACCTGACTCGCCATAAAAAGGTGTTTTATCAAGTATAATGGTTATCTTCTCTCCCTCCTTTGCAGAATCAATTACTTCATTTTTAGAGGAAACTATAGCTAGTATTTTCGCATCACTTACTTCATTGAACTCATAACCAACAAATTTTGTTTTGCCAAATTTATTGATCAAATCAAACCATACTTGCTCAACAGATTTTTCACCAGATCCAGCCCATTTAGCACGTGCTCTCTCTTTTTGTTCTCCCATTGCATCATCAAAACCCTTCTGGTCAAAATTTATTTTTTTCTCTTTTAAAATATCAAGTGTAATATCCAAAGGAAATCCGTAGGTGTCATATAGCTTAAACGCTGATTCTCCAGGCAAAGTATCGCCCGATTTTAAATCTGTAGTGAATTTCTCCAGGAGATTGATACCCTTCATCAAAGTGTCTTTAAAGTTTTCTTCCTCTGATTTTAACGTCGTTTCTATTAAGCTTTTAGCTCTGACTAATTCAGCTCCCATATAAGCCGAACTCGTGCTATCTATCAACACTGGAAAAATACGATGGAGTAGGGAATCATTATATCCAAGCAGGTGAATATAACGTGTGGCTCTCCTAATTAATCTGCGTAATACGTAATTCCTGCCCTCATTTCCAGGAAGCACTCCTTCTGCGATGAGAAATGCAGCCGCGCGAAGATGATCTGCTATGATCTTATGCGCTATTTTATTTTCCGTTCTTCCACAGTACTCTTGTGATTTACTTATCAGAGCAGAAAATAGATCAATATCATAGTTATCATGGACGTTTTGCATAACAGCCGCTATTCTTTCAAGGCCCATTCCAGTATCGATGCATTTTTTTGGCAATTTGTGTAAATTACCTTCTTCATCTTTGTTAAACTCCATGAATACCAGATTCCAGATTTCAACAATTCTATCGCCCTCTTGTAAATTAGGACTCCCATGGTCATAAAAAATTTCAGAACATGGACCGCACGGACCAGTGCTTCCCATACTCCAAAAGTTATCATCCGTTGTAATTCTTATGATTTTATCACTTGAAAAGCCACTTATCTTACGCCAAATCTCGTACGCCTCATCATCAGTATGGTAGACGGTTATGGATAGTCTGTTTTTATCAAGAGATAACTCTTTAGTGATAAATTCCCACGCAAATTCTATCGCAGTTTCCTTAAAGTAATCACCGAAGCTAAAATTTCCGAGCATTTCAAAAAATGTGTGATGCCGAGTTGTATAGCCAACATTTTCCAGATCATTGTGTTTACCGCCTGCTCTTAGGCACTTTTGACTTGAGACAGCACGTTTCATTTCAGTTTTTTGAGCACCAGTAAAAATATTTTTAAACTGCACCATACCAGCATTTGTGAACATGAGCGTTGGGTCATGTTCTGGAATCAAAGGAGAAGAAGAAACCTGCTCGTGGTCATTATTTACAAAAAATTTTATAAATCTTTCTCTGATTTCGTTTAGCTTCATCGTTTTTATTGAGGTTATCTATAAATAATAAGTTGTAATGGAAATAAAATCAATACCACTCTCTAGATCTCAGAACCTGTTAAGGATCTCGAAAATATGAGGTAAGATAAGCATAGTTAAGAAAGAGGTATATCTATGCAAAAAAGCTATCCAAGAGATATAAGTAAAGAACAATTTGAAAAAATTAGACCAATACTGG
>NZ_JAPQLK010000135.1:10480-19017 GCF_028981785.1 Wolbachia endosymbiont of Drosophila leontia | reverse complement strand
TCAGTAGCCACCAGATTTTTTCAGTTCCTATGCAACAAAGCCATCCCAGTGTCTGGGCACTGGGATGACATCCTCCCTAGCGGAGATTGCTCTCAAATCACAATGTTCGTACAGTAAGCACTGACCACTTTGCTTCAATATTTGCGATGCCCCTGAACAGATACAAAAAATCTATTGTTTTTTTATAAATTAAATCCTAAGGCATTTTTTACTGTAGATTAATCATTTGATTATAGTATCATTTTAATTAAGCTTACGCTTGGGGTATTTATGAAAAATATTTTATATTTTATATTATTAGCTGTTGTATTCGGATCACTGAGCCTATTTGCTGTAGAGCAATTTGAAGAAAAGAAAATTGAATCAGTTCATAAAAACGAAAATGTAGGTGTAAGGAAGCAAGATAGCACAAATCAAAAAGATGAGTTAAAAAGCAACGTCGATGCTAAACAAACACAAGAGGCTGAGAGCAAAAGATTAGACGGCACTACCGATAAAGAGAAACTGCAACACAACGAGAACAGAGCTTTCGTGGTTGAAAAAACTATAAGTGAAGGTGAAAGGATTGATAAAGATTTGCCAAATGACCAGCTAGAAGGAAGCACAGACAAATTTGCTCAAAATTTACCAAATGTGGCCAATAAAGAAGTGAATAAAGATTTGAAACCAGAGCCTTTGCCTTTAAGTGCTGATTTAAATGAGAATACAGCTAACCCGCAAAAAAATCTACAAGCTGATCAGAAGATTGATATAAAGGATAATGAACTTTCAAAAAGTGATGCGAGTCAATTATTAGGGGGAAAAGAAGAAAAAGTAGAGAATCAGTCTGAAGAAAAAAAAGTGAAAGAAACAAACAGTAATTCCAAGGACCGCAATAGAGTAAAACCTATAACTAAAAAAGATGAAGAAGAGCAAAGTGAAAAGAAAAGTTTACAAAAATGGACAAAGCTAAACAGAGAACCAATAAAAGAATGGGGTCATAAAGACATACAAAGCAAGTCAGTATATAAACGACAATATGATAGCCTTAATGAGCATCTTCCTACAACTGTGTTTATTGATGATTACAGTAAGCAATTTTTTTACTGCATTAAGAAGAACAACTTAACTTGCTTAAGAGGAGTAATAGGTAAGCTGGAAAAAATTGGATTAACAATTCAAGAGATACTAAGGTTTAGAAATAAATTGGGTGATACTCCTCTCACTTATTCAGTTAAACAAGGTGAGGTAGACATAGTGCGCTTTCTCTTATTACAAGGTGCTGATCTTAGAGTAGTTAACAATAATTTTCAATCCCCAATTGATATAGCAATCGAAAAAAAGCAGATCAATATAATAAATGCGATTGCCGAAATGATGCCACATCTTTTGGAGGATAGAAAAATAGACAATAAAGAAAGCTCAGCAATGTACGATTGGGCTGTGAAAACGAAAGAAATACAGTGCGATAAGCAAGATGATTAGATTTTTGATATTAATTTTAGTTGGTCATTTATGTTATGGAAACGAAACAAATGATGAAAAAAATCAGATTAGTGATTTTTTAAACGCTTTGCGTGATGCAAAATACGTATCTTACAGTAAAAAAGACTTTGCTGAATTTTTGGTGCAGTGCCACAAAGAGGGCGTGCCAGAAGATTTTAAGAAAGGTTTTGGTTCTAACTTAAATGGAGCTAATTTTAACCAACTGTACCTAAGTAAATCTGTTTTTGATGGAGTAAGTCTGATTGGTGCTGATTTTTCTAACACCGATTTATCCGACGTGTCTTTCATTGATGTTGATTTACGTGGTGCTAATTTCTCCAATGCTAATTTACATGGCATTAAAATAAAAGGTACAAATTTGAGTTTTACAAAATTTGTTTCTGCAAACTTAACAGATATCGTATTTGATCAGTCTAATGTTAGTTATGCTGATTTTATCAGTTCCGATCTCAAAAAAGTGAGTATGCACAACGTAATTGGTTTGCATACTAATTTCTCGAATGTGAAAATGAATTTCTCCAACTTATCAAACTCGAATGTTAGCCACGTAAATTTTAGTGATAGTGAAATAAACGATACTGTTATGCAGAAAAACAACCTTGATAATGCAAGTTTCTTTGGAGTGGATGCATATAAATTAAAGATACAATTTTCTTCATTAAAAAATGCTAACATATATGGTGCAGAGTTAAAAGAATCAGACTTTACAGGTAGCAATCTTTCCGCTGCCTACCTTAATTCTTCTATCATAATTAACAGTAACTTCGACGAAACTAATTTAAGCAACACACAAATTTCCTATGTGAATGACGATAATTCAAGTTTTGTTCAATCTATACTAAATGGTTCCAAGATAAAGCATACATATGTTTCTGAAGCAAATCTTCAGGATGCTGATTTATCCAATATTGATTTTAGTTTTAGTGAACTGCATCAAGTTAATGTCTCTAATGCTGACATTCGTCACGGAAAGTTTCATAATACTAAAGTTGCGAATTCTAACATGAATGGCTCATTTTTTGACCATTCACTATTCACCTCTGCGAAGATAGAAGATTCAGACCTTTCTACAACTTCAATATATAAGATAAAAATCCAAGACTCTCAAGTTTATAACAGTACACTTTCTCGCCATAATATTGGTTCCAGTGAAATAGAAAATTCAACATTCTTTAATTTATTAGCTGATAATTCGAGCTGGTCCAATTTAAAAGTAACTAATTCAAATTTTATTGAAAGCGATTTCAGATCTTCTTTGCTTCACGCTAATGCCTTTAGGAAAACTAGCTTTTTTCTTAGCAATTTGAGTAATTCAACAATTAGTGATATGTCTTTTCACTCTTCAAGCATATATAAAAGTTCAGTTGCTGATGTTCACTTAACAGGTTGCAAATTTGATAATTCAATTTTGATTGACAATCAAGGGCAGGAGAAACTCACAGGTTCAGAAAATGCTATAACTTCAATTGAAGATTTGCAAGAGAAAATATCACAGGGTGAAAAATTTAATGTAAATTATTCTTACTTTGAATTTAAGGATATGAATTTAGAAAATGCTGATTTTTCTAATTCAACATTGAGTAGAGCAAAGTTTGTAAACGTTAATTTGAATAAGGCAAATTTTGAAAAAACCGATTTGCGCTATACTGTCTTTGATAACTCTTCTCTTATTGGCACCAACTTATCAAATTCTAATTTAGAAGGTTCTAGCTTTTTAAACTCTGATCCAAAAAGCACCATGTTAAAAAATGCAAAGAAAAATGACCGTAAAAAGTGAGGGCGTATTATTGGTTCTATCCTCCCCTTCTGGAGCTGGAAAAACTACTATATCAGCAAAATTACTTGAGCAATCAACTAATTTAGTTAGGTCTGTTTCTATGACTACACGCAAGCCTCGCCCCGGCGAAATAAATGGAAAAGACTATTTTTTCGTTACCGAAGAAAAATTTCACGAGTTATGCGAAGCTGGTCAGATGCTTGAATACGCCAAAGTTTTTGAGAATTTTTATGGTATACCAAGAGATTTTATAGAGCAAAACCTGAGCAGTGGAATAAGCGTTTTACTAAGCATAGACTGGCAAGGAGCATTTCACTTATTCAAGCTCATGAGAAAAAAAGTTGTGAGTGTTTTTATACTTCCCCCTTCAATGGAAGAGCTTAGGTTGCGTTTGCAAAAGCGTAATAGTGATGATGCAAGCGAAATAGAGCGCAGATTAGCCGAAGCTCAAAAAGAGATAAGCAAACGTGATAAATATGATTATGTAATAATCAATGATGATATTGATAAAAGTGTAGAAGAGATAAGCTCCATACTAAATAAAGAAAGACTTAAAAAACTAAAAGAAAAACCAAGTCTGGAAGACTGATAAAAACATCAATTTGGATATTTGCAGCTATAGTTTCTTATCCTATTTTAGCCAATAGCACGTTTCGCAGTTTAGCTATATTTATTATTTTTTAAGACAAAATGGTTAAAATAGTAGACAACTGTTCAAGTGAGGTTTAACTATGACGGAAAATTTTCTCACAGAAATTAATTTTCTGCCTTTCCACCTATATTTTGATCACATATACAACGTTTAGCTCAATTTAAAAGTCAAACTTCTTGGTTGTTAGTTTAGTGCTGACAACTTAAATAGCTTTTAATATTGAGGTTTTAGTATGGGTATAGATATAACTGCACTAACTACTAATGCAGATAAATTAGGTGAATGCATAGATAAAAATAAAAAGCAAGAGCAGGATAGAAAAGACGAACAATTATATGGCATTATAGAGAGAAAGGTAAAAAAAGAAGAACACAAGCGTGAAAAACCGAGAGGTCAAGATGAAACCCTCAAGAAGTGTAAAAGGTTATTTGAGGAAGGTGCTAGCTCTGAAGTATTAACTAAATTAGAAGAATCACTTAGAGAACAAGAAAAATATTATAGGTATTATGTCCAATGCTTCCTTCCAGTGCTAGATAAAGCAATAGAACGATCGAAAAAAATATCAAATGAAACAAAAGAGCGAGTAAAGCAAGCAATTTCAGAAATTACTTATAATAGCAGATATTGTTTTACCCACAACCGTAGGGACAGCGAAACAGAGAGTGGCTACGGCAGTGATGTTGAAGATGATCATGAAGTAGAAATAAGCAACGAAATAACAAATAACAATGCTCTACTACTAAAAGCGATCAAAAATGGAAATAACAGGAAATTTAGAAAATATCTAAAAGATTGTACGGATATTAGCAGCATAAAAGCTGAAGAAGGGAAAAATATTTTACACCTCATTGCGTCGTTGGAAAAGAAACAGAAATGCAAGTTTCTGGGTACCCTAATAAAAACGGTCACCAAGGAAGATTTAGCACAACTTGTTGATAGTGAAAATCAGACCCCTTTTCAGGCAGCACTAATTAACAAGGTAACAAAAGAAAAACATGAGTCTCATACAATCCAAGATAACGATAACACACTTAAGTTTCTTACAAAATTGTTAGAGCATGGGGCCAGCTCTGATAATTTAGGATTATCTACAAAAAAATTACAAGACTTAAAAGAAGAGCAAAAGACATACTATCGTAATTTCTTAGAAAAATTAGCAGAGCAAGGAAAGAAATCTAAATTAAAGCCAGAAATAAGAATCAATACAGAAGCAAAAATTAAAGAAATTATACCACGTACCATAAATACTCCAGATAGTAATGATAATTATCAATTACATTTAGCAATTAAAGATAATGATAAAGAACGTTTTGAAGAGTTATTGCAAAAAGGGGCAGATATTACTGTGCAAGATAAAGATGGAAAAAATGCTCTGCACTATATTGCTTCATTCAAAGGAGAACAAAAAGTTACATGTTTGGAATTGATTTTAGGTTTAGTAAAAAATGGAACAATATCTAAAGATAAATTAGGTAAAGCTATAAATGCTAAGAATGGAGAAGGGAACACACCCCTAGAATTGGCATTAAAGAACAAAGCAGAAAAAAGAAGTATCAAACACCTATTGCAAGGAACAATTTTTGATACAGCAACTGCTTATGACAATACAACAAAATTTTGTACAATGCTGCTAGAAATAGGCGCTGATCCCTGTTCTCTGGAGCTGAAAAATCCAAAATTCCATACTAAAAAGTACTATTTAACTTTACGAGATCTAAAAGATTATTCAGGGACTCCACAGAAAGCACAGGAGAAAGCTAAAGAACTAAAAGAGAAGCTTGAAGAAAAATACCACTGTGGAACTGCTTCGAAAAAATGCAAGTCTGGCATTAAAAAGCTAGATTCTGCTATAAAGAAAACAGGATCTGCTGTAGCAGGATTCATAGATCCAGCAAAAAGGACCCGCGAATTGTTAGCAATCACGATAACGATTACTGTTATTGCAATGGTAACATTTGCTTTCTTTCAGGGTCAAATGGCAATTGGAGCAGCCATTCCTATCATAGCTACTGCTGGAGTTATATGCCTTACTTTAACTTTAGGATTTAGTGGTATTAAGAAACTTTTTGAAAAATCAACCAACAAAGCACAGGACACATTTAACGACAAAAACCGCTCTAATTCAACAACAGAGCAGAATCAAGCTTCGAAGAACCTTGTTAATAATGATCAACAGAATTTAAGGAATGAGACTAAAAATCAAGCAGTACAAGAGTCACCAAATCAATCAGAGCATACTGAGAGTCCTCCAGACACTAAAATGAGTGCCATATCAATAATGAACTCGTTGAAAAATTGTGTAGGGATAGTGTAACTAGTAAACCCTCTTCTCTGGCGCTATGAAATCAATCTCACCGCTCAGAGTTTTTTCAGCCACTTTTTTATAATCAATTTTCACGTTAATTTGCCCTTTCTTTTCTTCAAGCCACGCTATAGTGTGCTTCATCCAGTTTTTGTCATCACGTTCAGGAAAGTCTTCACGAGCATGGGCACCTCTGCTTTCCTCGCGATTAGCTGCGCATTCCATGGTAATAACCGCTTGTGGGATCATGTTAGCAAGCTCCAGTGCTTCAACTAAATCACTATTCCACATCATACTGCGATCCTCAAGTGAAATATCAGGCATCATTTTTGCTACCTTTTTTATAGCTTTTTTGCCTTCTTCTAAAACTTCAGCAACACGGAACACTGATGCGTACTTTTGCATAGTGTTCTGCATTTCGCTGCGTATTTTTGCTACTTTTAGCCCACCGGAGGCAAATCGCACTTTATTAAATCTATCTACTATCCAGTCTGTGCAGTCTGAATGCAATTTTTTATGTGGTGTACCGGATTTTACTTTCTCTCTTGCTCTGAGCGCTGCAGCTCTACCAAAAACCACAAGATCAAGAAGCGAGTTAGAACCAAGTCGATTTGCACCGTGCACAGAAACACATGCAGCTTCTCCAATTGCAAATAGTCCATCTACCACTTCTTCCTTACCTTGCTTCAGCGTGATCACTTCTCCATAATAATTGGTTGGAATGCCACCCATGTTATAGTGAACAGTCGGAATGACCGGTATTGGATCTTTAGTGACATCAACTCCAGCAAAAGTTCTTGCGGTTTCGCTGATGCCCGGCAATCTGAGTTTTATTACTTCCGGATCAAGATGCGCTATAGTTAAATACATATGATCTTTTTTTGGTCCAACCCCCCTTCCCTCTCTAATTTCAATTGTTATTGCGCGACTTACCACATCACGGGAAGCTAAATCTCTTGCTTTTGGTGCGTAACGTTCCATAAACTTCTCGCCCTGAGAATTAACGAGGTACCCCCCTTCACCACGGCATCCTTCTGTCATCAGGCACCCTGAGCCATATATTCCTGTTGGATGAAATTGTACAAATTCCATATCTTCAAGTGGTAATTCAGCCCTTACTACCATGCCATTACCATCACCTGTGCAGGTATGCGCACTTGTTGCAGAGAAATAAACACGCCCATATCCACCTGTTGCTAACACCACTCTATGCGCACGAAATCTATGTAATGTGCCGTCGCATAGCGACCAAGCAAGAACTCCGCAGCATGCTCCGGTTTCGCTATCCATAATTAAATCAATCACAAAGTATTCAACAAAAAATTCAGCGTTGAATTTAAGACACTGCTGATATAGAGTGTGAAGGATTGCATGCCCAGTCTTATCTGCTGCCGCACAAGTGCGCTGCGCTGATTTTCCTTTACCAAAGTGAGTTGTCATTCCACCAAAGGAACGCTGGTATATTTTGCCATCTTCTGTACGAGAAAAAGGTACGCCAAAATTTTCAAGTTCAATAACAGCTTTAGCAGCGTTTTTACACATATATTCTATTGCATCTTGATCACCAAGCCAGTCTGAACCTTTTATTGTGTCATATGCATGCCAGCGCCAATCGTCTTCACCGATATTACCTAAAGCTGCACTAATTCCGCCTTGTGCTGCAACTGTATGACTTCGTGTAGGGAAAATTTTAGAAATGCAGGCAACTGAAAAATTAGTTGCAGCCATCCCAAGCGTTGCTCTGAGCCCTGCTCCACCTGCACCTACTACTACCACGTCATACTCATGTTCTATGATCTCATACGCTGACTTATCCATATTTACTTATTTTATCATTACAGGCTTATGATATCACAGAAGTAGAAAAAATCTATACAAGTTTTCTATAGTTAAGACGTCATGCCGCCGCGGCGCTAACAAGTAGCGGGATGACGGTTGTCGGGGTGTCATGAAAGTAGCTGACACTTGGGGTCTATGTTTTTTCTGGTCACACGTACAGCTGTACGAACATTGTGCTACTAGTAGGGTGTCATGCCAGTGCTTGACACTGGCATCCAGGAATTTTATTAAGTTGGTGAGTATAAAAGTAGCTGTTTTATGTTAAAATACGACGTTTTCGATGAGATTATATGGAAAACTGGATTCCAGTGTCAAGCACTGGAATGACATCACAGAGGCACTGGAATGACGCCTCTCTTGGGCTCTTTTAGCTATAAACATTAAGAAATTTACCAAACGAAAAAAAAGGCGAAAGAAGCCCCGTGGTTATTATCCGCTTTAAAATATTGGCGTTTTTTATGTTTTAAACGCTTGACAAGCGA
>NZ_JAPQLK010000135.1:10381-10471 GCF_028981785.1 Wolbachia endosymbiont of Drosophila leontia | reverse complement strand
GCTTTTAATTGCAACTAACTTACGCTGCAAATGTTTAAGAAATTTACTAAGCAGAAAAAAAGACAAAGAATCCCCGAGTTAGCTAGTCTT
>NZ_JAPQLK010000135.1:6033-10331 GCF_028981785.1 Wolbachia endosymbiont of Drosophila leontia | reverse complement strand
TTAAGAAATTTACCAAGCAGAAAAAAAGACAAAGAATCCCCGAGTTAGCTAGTCTTTTACTATCTCTGTCAAGTATTGGCATTTTTTGATGTCTTGTAACGCTTTATAAGCGCGTTCAGCTTATTTAGATAAAAATCTAGATGTAGATGAAGTTTTGTAAAGACATACAGTGTCCATATACTGCAAAAAATTGAACATAAAACGCCGATACATTAGGTAATCCTTACTTTTTAATCTGCAGACTGGGGAAAGCAAATACAATAGCTTCAGTTTCATGACAAGAGGGCTGGCGGAGTTTGTCAAGTAAGTTTTTTCGTTTCTGTGACCAGTTGGACTTAAAGTCTACACAAAAAACGTTTACAACCAACGTTCAACATGGTAAACTAAAAACGGTTTATTCCTCGGTAGCTCAGTGGTAGAGCAGTTGGCTGTTAACCAATTGGTCGCTGGTTCGAATCCGGCCCGGGGAGCTCTTCTTTGTTGAATTTTAGTGTTGATTTTATATGGGCATTAAATCAGTCGTTTTATGTATACTAGATGGCTGGGGAAATGGAGTAGAAAACAGTAAATACAATGCTATTAGCAACGCAAATCCACCCTGTTGGCAATATATTAGCTCTAATTATCCAAAATGCAGTTTATCCGCCTGTGGAACTGATGTGGGGTTACCTGGTGGTCAAATAGGTAACTCAGAAGTTGGCCATATGAATATTGGCAGTGGTAGAGTAGTAATGCAAAGCCTTCAGCGCATTAATCAAGAGATTGGAACAATAGAAAACAATGTAAATCTACAAAGTTTTATTAATGATCTAAAAAGTAAGAATGGAGTATGCCATATAATGGGATTGGTGTCCGATGGTGGTGTTCATTCGCATCAAAAGCATATTTCAACTTTAGCAAATAAAATATCACAGCATGGAATAAAAGTTGTGATACATGCATTTTTAGATGGCAGAGACACATTGCCAAATTCAGGAAAAAAATGCATTCAAGAATTTACAAAGAGTATAAAGGGAAATGACACAAGAATTGCCACTGTTTCTGGGCGTTACTATGCTATGGACCGTGACAACAGGTGGAAGAGAACAATCGAAGCTTATGAGGCTATCGCATTTGCAAAGGCACCTTGTCATGATAATGCAGTATCGTTGATTGATGAAAATTATCAAAATAACATAACTGATGAGTTTATTAGGCCCGCAGTAATAGGTGACTATCAAGGTATAAAACCAGAGGATGGAGTGCTGTTGGCTAACTTTCGTGCTGATCGAATGATACAATTAGCAAGTATTTTGCTTGGCAAAACAGATTACGCTAAGGTAGCAAAATTCTCTTCAATTTTAAGTATGATGAAGTATAAAGAAGATCTCAAAACTCCTTATATTTTTCCTCCTACTTCTTTCGCTGATACTCTAGGACAAACAATAGAAGACAATAAATTACGACAATTACGTATCGCCGAAACCGAGAAATACGCTCATGTGACTTTCTTTTTCAATTGTGGAAAAGAAGAACCTTTCTCTGGTGAAGAAAGAATACTCATTCCCTCACCAAAAGTTCAAACTTACGATTTGCAGCCCGAAATCTCAGCCTTCGAGCTTACAGAAAAGCTTGTAGAAAAAATTCACTCCCAAGAATTCGCACTGATAGTTGTAAATTACGCTAATCCTGATATGGTAGGGCATACAGGTAATATAAAAGCAGCCGAGAAAGCTGTGCTAGCTGTAGATGATTGTCTTGCGAAAGTGCTGAATGCTGTTAAAAAGTCAAGCAACACCGCATTAATTGTTACTGCAGACCATGGTAACGTGGAATGTATGTTCGATGAAGAAAATAATACACCTCATACAGCACACACTCTAAATAAAGTGCCATTTATTGTGTCTTGCGATAATCTAAAACTAAGAGACGGAAGGTTATCTGACATTGCCCCTACTATTTTACAGCTACTTGGAATTAAAAAACCAAACGAAATGACAGGCAGTTCGTTGATTTCTTGCATTACCCTCTGTCATTCCAGCTAGGCAGCGTTATGCACCGGAATCACATCAAATAGATGTGTTTTAACTTAATCCAACTTTTAAATTTTTCGCTGTTAGTACTAATGATTCATTAAAGAAGCTGTCAATATCACCAATACTATCTATATTTTTTGTACTGATAGATTGGTCAATTCTTTTGACCAAATTAGATAAAACTTTATTAGGACCAATTTCAACAAATTTGTTAATGCCACGGCTTGACATATACAAAACCATTTCTCTCCATTTCACTCTGCTTACAACTTGCTTGGCGAGTAAAGTTTTTATAACTTTGGGATCACTCTCCTCTTTAGCTGTAACATTTGATATCAAAGGAACTATAGGACGGGTTATTTTAATACCCTTCAAAAACTCCAAAACTTTTTCATCAGCAGGTTTCATAAGAGATGAATGAAAAGGCCCACTAACCTGTAATTTAATTAGTTTCCTCACACTCGAGTTTTTGAATAAATCGGGCAACATTTCAAGAGCTTCTCTAGTGCCACTTATAACCACTTGTCCGCCACCGTTATCGTTTGCAATTTCACAAATTCTGTCAATTTGAACTGATTTCAATATATCTTCCACTTCATTTGTCTCTGCTCCAAGCAACGCAACCATTCCGCCTTTACATTTCAGTGAAGCTTCATGCATTGCTTCGCTGCGAACTTTCAGCAGCTTGATTGCAGACTCAAGCGTTAACGCTCCTGCAGCACACAGCGCTGTATATTCGCCAACTGAATGCCCACAAACATATTTAACATTGTGATCAGTGAAAAGAGATTTGCCAAACACATGCTCCATAACACGTAGCATTGCAATTGATACTGCCATTATAGCTGGCTGAGCGTTTTCTGTAATGGTTAATCCTTCAATAGGACCGTTGAAGATTAAATGAGACAGCTTTCTACCCAATATGCTATCTACTTCATTAAATACTTGTCTTGCAACGGAAAACTCACTATATAAGCTCCTTCCCATTCCTACAAACTGAGAGCCCTGACCAGGGAAAGCGAAAATCATGATAACTATTATTTATTCCCTATTGAGTATAACATTTTATCTATTTTTTGTCAATATTTTAGAATAATGATTGACTTAGTGAATTAAGCTCACTAGAATATTAACTGACTAAAAGTTTATAAGCAACAATGAGTTATCATAAAATTATTATAGTTATGACAGACGGTCAAGAGTTTGAAACTCGTTCCACTTATGGAAAGGAGGGAGACAGGGTAAAGCTTGATAGAGATCCTCTTACTCACCCCGCATGGACTGGAAGTTTGACAAGCGGGTTAGCAAGTAAAACTAGCAAATTAGCTAAGTTTAACGATAAATATGGAAGCATTTTCTAATTTTCCTCCTCTTTAGGTTTTAGAGAGTTTACTGAAGCATGCATAAATACAAAAATATAGGCTATGTTGCTTCTCCATCACCAAAATCGCAGGAAGTATCTAAACTATTAAAGAAACTTAATTTTATCAATATAACAGAAGAAAATAAGTCCGAAATCGATCTATTGATAGTTGTCGGCGGTGATGGCTTTATGCTACGCACTTTGCACAATTACGTCATAGAAAATAAAAACATGCATGTGTATGGGATAAACACTGGCAATGTTGGGTTTTTGATGAATAAATGCTTTAGCTGCAGTGAAGATTTAATAGATCATATAGAGCATGCAACTTCAACTCAGTTAACTTTGCTAAAAATGGAAGCAACAGACACAAGTGGCAAGAGATATCATTACATAGCAGTAAACGAAGTATACGTTTTTAGAAAAGCGAACCAAATAGTAGAGATGAATATTACTATCAACGATAAGCTAAAAGTAGAGAAATTTAGAGGGGACGGAGTAATATTATCTACCCCCACAGGCAGCACTGCATACAACTTCTCTGCCGGTGGCCCAATCTTGCCGCTAAATTCAAATTTACTTGCACTCACTTCTATCAATAGCTATTACCCAAGGCATTGGAATGGAGCACTAATCTCAAATGATACGATCGTACAAATTGACATTAACGACACAAAAAACCGTCCAGCACTTGTAGTATCAGATTACAAGGAGTTTCATAATATATCACAGATAAAAATACAAAAAGACCACGAAAACACAATAACTTTGCTTTTTGACAAAGATTACCCTCTGAATGAAAGGATCTTTGATAGACAATTTCTATACTAATAATGTATCTGTTCAGATACATGGCTAATGTACAAATATTGAAACAAAAATTCCAGTGCCCCTGTGATGTCATTCCAGTGCTTGACACT
>NZ_JAPQLK010000135.1:116-5983 GCF_028981785.1 Wolbachia endosymbiont of Drosophila leontia | reverse complement strand
CAGCTTATTTAGATAAAAATCTAGATGTAGATGAAGTTTTGTAAAGACATACAGTATCTATATACTGCAAAAAATTGAACATAAGACGCCGACACATTAAGTAATCCTTACCTTTTAATCTGCAGATTGGCGAAAGCAAATACAATTATCGTGATAAGGGAGCTGGCGAGGCTTGTCAAGGAAGTTTTTCGTTTCATCCAATGCGCTGCCAAAAGCTATGTAAAAAGTCTAATGAGTTAACACCCATATATCCTGAGTAATTCTTGTGCATTAGCTTTGATTAGGATAGGGCATTTTCTATCATTTAATAGGGAACGCAATATTTCAGTTGCACCCTTAACGTCGTTATTGTGTATCTTTACTATAGCGATGGCTTCTTGGCTTGAATAAGGGTATACTGTGCTTGATTCTAAATTATCAATTTTGTCTTTATTTATTTTTTCACCGTTGGAGTGAAGTAAGCTCATTACTTCTAAATATTGTGCTAACTCACGAAAAACATCAGGAGCATCTTTATCATCTGCCAAATCATTATAAATAGATGCTGTGTCTGTTGGCATTGAATCTGAGATATGATTGAATGCGCGTTCAAAATTTGCTAAATACTCCCAATTTGAATCTATTTCTTCTAGCAGCGGCTTATTATCTTTTTTTAAGAATAATACTTCGTAAAACTTGTCACCTGCAGTTATAGATTGTTTTGTGTTATCAATGTTGCGCAATAAGTATAATGTGATGCCAACTAACATTGGCGCGAGTGCAAGCAGAAAGATGTATTTTTTCATGGTAATATTCCAAATAGTTATATATTTATACATTAATGCTTTTGATTTGCAAAAACATATTGACATAGTGATTATATCACATAATAATATTCTCAAAGTTGTTTGAATAGTTGGAGATTAAAATATTTCTAAAGTAGAAATAAAGACAGCAGTATTAAGCTAAATTATTTTTTGTCGGATTTATCCGATGTACCCTCAACCTTTTATAGGTTGAAGTCTAAATTTGAGAGTTTGATCCTGGCTCAGAATGAACGCTGGCGGCAGGCCTAACACATGCAAGTCGAACGGGGTTATATTGTAGCTTGCTATGGTATAACTTAGTGGCAGACGGGTGAGTAATGTATAGGAATCTACCTAATAGTACGGAATAATTGTTGGAAACGGCAACTAATACCGTATACGCCCTACGGGGGAAAAATTTATTGCTATTAGATGAGCCTATATTAGATTAGCTAGTTGGTGGAGTAATAGCCTACCAAGGCAATGATCTATAGCTGATCTGAGAGGATGATCAGCCACACTGGAACTGAGATACGGTCCAGACTCCTACGGGAGGCAGCAGTGGGGAATATTGGACAATGGGCGAAAGCCTGATCCAGCCATGCCGCATGAGTGAAGAAGGCCTTTGGGTTGTAAAGCTCTTTTAGTGAGGAAGATAATGACGGTACTCACAGAAGAAGTCCTGGCTAACTCCGTGCCAGCAGCCGCGGTAATACGGAGAGGGCTAGCGTTGTTCGGAATTATTGGGCGTAAAGGGCGCGTAGGCGGATTAGTAAGTTAAAAGTGAAATCCCAAGGCTCAACCTTGGAATTGCTTTTAAAACTGCTAATCTAGAGATTGAAAGAGGATAGAGGAATTCCTAGTGTAGAGGTGAAATTCGTAAATATTAGGAGGAACACCAGTGGCGAAGGCGTCTATCTGGTTCAAATCTGACGCTGAGGCGCGAAGGCGTGGGGAGCAAACAGGATTAGATACCCTGGTAGTCCACGCTGTAAACGATGAATGTTAAATATGGGAAGTTTTACTTTCTGTATTACAGCTAACGCGTTAAACATTCCGCCTGGGGACTACGGTCGCAAGATTAAAACTCAAAGGAATTGACGGGGACCCGCACAAGCGGTGGAGCATGTGGTTTAATTCGATGCAACGCGAAAAACCTTACCACTCCTTGACATGGAAATTATACCTATTCGAAGGGATAGGGTCGGTTCGGCCGGGTTTCACACAGGTGTTGCATGGCTGTCGTCAGCTCGTGTCGTGAGATGTTGGGTTAAGTCCCGCAACGAGCGCAACCCTCATCCTTAGTTACCATCAGGTAATGCTGGGGACTTTAAGGAAACTGCCAGTGATAAACTGGAGGAAGGTGGGGATGATGTCAAGTCATCATGGCCCTTATGGAGTGGGCTACACACGTGCTACAATGGTGGCTACAATGGGCTGCAAAGTCGCGAGGCTAAGCTAATCCCTTAAAAGCCATCTCAGTTCGGATTGTACTCTGCAACTCGAGTGCATGAAGTTGGAATCGCTAGTAATCGTGGATCAGCACGCCACGGTGAATACGTTTTCGGGTCTTGTACACACTGCCCGTCACGCCATGGGAATTGGTTTCACTCGAAGCTAACGACCTAACCGCAAGGAGGGAGTTATTTAAAGTGGGATCGGTGACTGGGGTGAAGTCGTAACAAGGTAGCAGTAGGGGAATCTGCAGCTGGATTACCTCCTTAGGCTTTGCACGTAATTTACCATTTTTAATGATGGTGTTGTTATGTGCTATACTGCTGTCTTTACTTCTACTTTATTTTAATTTCCCGATAACGGAATTTTATGAGTGATAGGCCTCTTTCTCCACATTTACAAATATATAAAGTACAAGTTACTAGTTTTTTCTCTATTATGCATAGATTGACTGGTATCTTGCTATTCCTTTTATTAATGATACTTTCTTGGTATTTCATATTACATGTTTACTTTCCTGAGTTACTTATAGTAAGGTGCTTAAATGCATTATTATTCACTCCTGTTGCTAAATTAGCTTATGTCTTATGTTTTATAAGTTTTGTATATCATTTTCTTAATGGTATTCGTCATTTATTGTGGGATGTTGGGCTTAATTTAGAAATTACTGGCGTTTCAAGGAGTGCTATACTGCTGACAGTAACGCTACTTCTTTCTACTATGGCTTTTTTATTTATGTTTATATGAGTCAGTCTGGAAATTCAGTACATCATTGGTGGGTTCAGCGTGTTTCTGCGGTAATTTTACTGTTCCTGTTTCCTTGGTTTATCTATTCATTTTCTTGCACATTTTATACTGATAGCTCTTTGTCTTTTAGTGAAAAATTTATTAATCACCCTCTAGAGCTTTTATTTTTTGTTGTATTGTTGTTTTGCATTTTTTGGCACGCAGTTCTTGGAATGCAGGTAGTATGCGAAGATTATATACACAGCGTACCTTTGAGGATTTTTACAATTACATGCATAAAGTACTTATCAAGCATTACTTATATAACCCTCGCTTTTACAATCTTTATCTTCTACAGGCATATTTTCTTGTAAAATCACCGGTGCTGTGTTAATATATTATTAGTGTACTAGTTTTATTATTGAACTATAGCATTATAGCGATTTTGGTTTGACAATATGTTTGAAGCATTAAAAAAGGTAGCAATAGATCTTACACTTAAAGCAAAAGGTCTGCTTACTTCACCTGAATCTCAAGTTTACGTCGAAGACCTTAGAAAGGTAATGATGTATGATGGAAGGAAATGCCAGTATCCAAAAAATTATGATCAAATTGTACAGTCTGCTAAAATCATAGAAAACAGGGATATACATGGAAATGCTATACTAGATAAAGATAAAAATCCAACCTATAAACTTTTGTATGGTCAAAAAGATGAGAATGGAGAACAACCAAGTTTCAGATTATCTTTAGTTACCGAAGGTAAAGATAATGATAGATCTTATTTTACTATCAATTATATAGACAATCAGGGTAAGCAAATTCCGATAAATGAGTTGCATAAGTCATATTTTGAGCCATTAGGCTTTTCGAGAATGGATTTGAAAAAACACGTGCCAATTTTTGAAGCTGAAAAAACTAAGGATCCTCAATATCCATTTGAATTAACTAATTCTTCTGTGCTAACTAAAGAGGTAAAAAATAAAGAAGGTAAAGTTCAGGAAGTTGTTGATGAAAAAGGAAGAAATGGAGAATTATTATACACTAGTGATTACAAGAAGCTAAGCACCCATTTTTCAGAAATTAGAGATCAGAATGGTAATCTAGAGCTAGATAAAAGTCTTATATCTGTTCCTATCGTTTTTGCTACAAGTTTAGCTAAAGTTTGTACTAAATTGTTGACTTCTCTTCCTATAAAGTTAGGGGAGCATTTAATAAGCGAACAAAACCCAATTGCAAAGTCTTTTGGTTATCTTTTATTTACTCCTGCAATGGCAGTAAAAAATTTAGTGGATATGGGAGCTACCATACTTAAGGCTCCAATTTTATTGTTTGTAGCAAATGAGAAAAAATATGGTGATGCTTACTACACCATGTGGAAACACCAACTGAAAGGATGTTTGGAAGAAGCAAAAAGTGACTTTAATGTTATTAAAGGTGAAGAAAGGCTAAAGCCGTATCATGGGAATCGTGATTCACTAGTGGGCACATGGGATGAGCTTAACGCTAGAAGGCCAAAGAAACAAGGGGATGATAAAGAAGTTAGCAAGAGTAATGAAATACTAAAGAGTCCTGAGGAAGAACAAAATAAGGGTAATGAAATATTAAGTGATAAAAGAAAAGGTCATGTTGAGGAATTACAAAATAGAAGAAATTCACAGCAAGGGCAGGGCGCTACACATGATCACTCTCATTAGCAATTACTTTAAATCAACATTTACTTTCTTTATTAACTATTCCACAACAAAAACTTGCATGTATTTTGCCCTCAGTATAAGATATTAATTATTTAATTAATATCTTAACTAAATGCGCCCTGTAGTATTGTGTGGTGGTAGTGGTAGCAGACTTTGGCCTTTATCTAAGCCAAAGCAATTTCAGAAAATATCTAGTCAGAACACTATGTTTCACAACACTTTGTTGAGGCTAAAAAGCGATTATATGCCGCCCATAATTGCTACAAATATACAGTACGAGTCATTAGTGATGGAGGAATTGCATGCACTGCAAGAATATAAAGTGATTTTCGAACCAGTGAAAATTGGAACAGCAGCGGCAATATTAATTGCTGCACTTCTCTGCAATGAAAACGAGACAATGTTAATTCTGCCTTCAGACCATTTTATAGGTGATTTGAATAGTTTTTATGCTTCTACTCAAAAAGCGTCTAAGTTAGCCTCTGAAACTAACTCTATAGTCACTTTTGGGGTTAAGCCTCATGAATTCAATTCTGAATACGGCTATATAAATGCAGTATATGATCAGAAAGAAAAATGTCATATAGTGAAAGATTTTACAGAAAAGCCCGAGCGTAAGTTAAGTAACGATCATTATTGGAACTCTGGAATATTTGTGTTTAAAGCAAAACGCTACATAGATGAGATTAAAAAATCTGCCCCGAATCTTTACAATTTATGTTTTAAATATTTCACACCGCAAGAGAGATTTCTGTATTTAAAACAACGAGATTTTGCAGGAATTGAAGGCATATCCATTGATTACTTGGTGATGGAGAAAGCAAAAAACGTTGCAATGATAGAAGCTAATTTCGATTGGTTGGATGTTGGAACTTGGAATTCAGTTTTAGAATTGAGTGAGAAGTTTAGTAAAGAACCGGCATCATTTCAGCATGTGATTAGAGAAAAAGAACCAGTTTCAACGACAGAAAGTAATAAAAATTTATTGAGTGGAGCTTGTAAGCAACCAAACAAAAGTCTAATTTCATTTATTCATAAAGTTAAGAAAGTAAAGGTGATAAGGAAAGAAGTTAAACCATGGGGATTTTGTAGTATAATTTTAATGAGCGAAAATTTTCTTAGAACCTGTTAAGGATCTCGAAAATATGAGGTAAAATAAGCATAGTTAAGAAAGAGGTATATCTATGCAAAAAAGCTATCCAAG
>NZ_JAPQLK010000135.1:0-92 GCF_028981785.1 Wolbachia endosymbiont of Drosophila leontia | reverse complement strand
AAAAAATTAGACCAATACTGGGGAGTAGCAGAAAGAAAACAAAACCAAGGAAACTTGATTTGTATGATGTATTTTGTGCAGTGCTATATGTC
>NZ_JAPQLK010000134.1:13358-27989 GCF_028981785.1 Wolbachia endosymbiont of Drosophila leontia | reverse complement strand
AGCTTGCAAATGATTGTCCTTTCCTTCATTTCTCTCCTATTACGAAGATTTTAAACAGGTTCTAAGAGTATAACTTGTGAAATCGTCTTCCCTATAGATTAAAGAGTTACACTGCTTTATATGTGATGCTATCCACTCTGCATAGTCCTGATGATCGGTTGCAATGAATATTTCCCCTGTTATAAGTATTTTTTTGCTAATAAATTTAAAAATTCCGTATTAATTAATCGTCTTTTATTGTGACTTCTTTTTGGCCATGGATCTGGAAAGAGAATAAAGAATCTTTCAACACTGTTATCAGGAAAATTTGCAATCAATTCTCTTGTATCTTCTGTCCACATTAAAATATTTTTTATGTTCTGTATTTCTATGTTTGTCAGCAAGCGAGAAACCCCCTTTAAGTAGGGCTCACATCCTATAAATGATAGATCAGGTTCATTGAGCACCTGGTAAAGCATATTTTCACCGTTGCCAAAGCCTATTTCTACCCATATTCTTTTTTGTGGATTTACAATTTTCTCTATAGATTCCTTGCTGTTTTGAATAGAATATTTTTCCAATATTTCATCAACATCAGGTTTTAGCCTGGACCTTCTGGAGAACGATCTAATCCACTTGCTATTCTTAAATAGCATATTCTTGATACATATATAATTTTCTCACTATATTTTATATAGCTTAAACAATTCTCGAAATGAGTTAATGAAAAATTACTTGTCAATAATTGTTAATATTATATAATATATGAGTTCTAATAAAGTTTAAGTTAAAGGTATGAATAATAATAATCCAGTCGTAAATCTACCGGTTACTATCAGAAGGCTATCATCAAACAAATTTATAGAAGAGATATGTCAAGGCCAATTTGAGGATCAAGATAATACCTTGTTTGAAGATTCTTTTGTTAACAAAATTAAAGAAGGAGATGTGGTAGAAGGTGTAATTACAAGAATAAACCCTAACGACGTTGTGGTTGATATTGGTTTAAAATCTGACGGGAGAATTCTGATCAAGGAACTCGGTTGTAATGATGAGGTCATTATTGGCTCGAAAATCAGAGTTTATGTGGAAAGAATTGAAGATTATCATGGTAATGTTGTTCTTAGTCGTGAAAAAGCAATTAGGGACGAAAAATGGAATAAGTTGGAAGAAGATACAGTTACAAGGGCTGAAGTAAGCGGAGTTATTAAACGCTCAATTAAATGTGGCTTTATTGTTGATCTTGGTGACGGAATAAGCGCTTTTTTACCGCTGAGTCATGTGGATTTGAAGCAAGTAAAAGATGCGAAGCACCTTATTGAAACTGAACAAAAGTTCATCGTGCTTAAAATGGATAAGAAGCAGGGCAATATTGTAGTATCAAGAAAGCTGGTGTTAGAAAAATTGCACGCTGGTGAAAAAATTAAATTTTTAGAATCTTTAAATGAAGGCGATATAATAGAAGGGAAAATAAAAAGTATCACTCATTACGGTGTATTTGTCGGTATTCATGAATCAGATGTAGTGGGAGTTATAGATGGATTGTTACATATTACAGATATCTCTTGGAGTAGGGTAAGTCATCCGTCTGCAGTTTTTACTTGTGGTCAGACTATAAAAGTTAAAATTATAAAAATAGACAAGGAAAATGCTAAAATTTCCTTGGGTGTGAAGCAGCTAGAAGATAGCCCTTGGCAAGATGCAGAGTCAAAATATCCAGTTGATAGTGTGCATAAGGGTTATGTAACAAGCATAGAAGATTATGGATTATTTGTTGAGCTTAGACCTGGAATTGAAGGTTTAGTGCACTCGTCAGAAATAACTTGGGTTAAGAGTAATTTACCAGTTAGTAGTCTCGTAACAAGGGGACAAGAAGTATATGTGAAAATTCTCAGTATTGACATTGCTAAGAGTAGGATGAGTTTAAGCATGAAAAGGTGTGTAGACAACCCTTGGCAAGTATTTATCAATAAATATCCTCCTGGTTCTATTGTTTCTGGTGAAGTGAAGAATAATACCGGCTCATATGTATCTGTTGCTTTCGGTGATTCTGAAATAGATGAGAACGTAGAAGGGACAATATACGTGAAAGATTTTAGTTGGTCTAAAAATGGTTCAGATGAGATAAAGAAGTATAATGTGGGTGATAAAATGGAAGCAAAAGTAATAAGGGCTAACGTGAATCGGGCAAGAATTTATCTTGGAATAAAACAAATGGAGTATGATCCTCTTGAAGAACTGATAAAGAAAGTTAAGGTAGGTGATAAAATACAGGTTATTGTAGGTAAGAGAGAAGATAATGGACTAGTCGTTGAAGTTGAGAACGATGTAACCCTTCTAATAGATCAAGAGCATTTACCAGAGAATAAAAAATTCTCTATATCAGAAAAAATAGAAGTTGAAGTATTGGGTGTTGAAGAATATGACATAGCATTATCTGCTAAGTAATAAGGTTTACTTATTTTGGCTTCATATAAATGGCAACAAAGTCTGATATAATAGCGAGGGTAGCAAAAAGGCATCCTTTTTTAGATAAGATTGTTATAGCAGCTATAGTTGATAGATTTTTTGGGATACTTTCAAGCACATTGAAACATCATAATAGAGTTGAAATTAGGGGGTTTGGTTCTTTTTCAGTTAGAAGTTATAACTTGAAAGAAACAAGCCATTTAATGTTACAGAAGTTTACAAAGAATCAATACTTTAAAACATATTTTCGTAGCAGTAAAAAATTATCTGATTTGATAAATGAATAAAAATTTATACCATAAATAAGATGAAAGTAGGGGTTTGAGTTTATACTGTACGATAGAAATTTTTAGCACCATATGCAAGTAGTAGAAATAGTTATACGTAATAACACATATAAAATATCTTGCGAAAGTGGGAAGGGGAATCATTTATTACGCCTTGCTAATAGTTTTGACAAGTTAGTTAGTTCTGTATCTCAAAAAACTGGAGGTAGGGGTTCGGATGCATTAAATTTCTTACTTGCAGCACTAATTCTTGAGGATAAAATTTTAGAATTAACAAAGCGATTAGATGAAGTAAATCAAGAGCGCGAAAAGTATAGAAACGAGAAAAGAATAGAATATACTGAGGTACTAGATAAGGTAAATAAGATTATCACTAATCTTGAGTGCATAAAGGATTAGCTTCAATAAAGCAAGCAATTAAATTGACTACCTGACTATTCAAGCCAGGAGGGAGGTTTGTCTTACGAGTTATGTAACAATATAATTCGTAATCATCAAGATCAACTATTTTTTCGTATTCGATTAGTTCGCTTAAGGAAAATTTATCAAGATATTTCAATGCGAAATGCCCTAAAAGTATATCGGTTTCTTTGCAACCCCTATGCCAGCTTCTATATATTAATTTTCTTCTGAGTAGTGAGGTATCTGTCATTACAATTAAACTTTTTTTAATTTAAAAGTTAAACTAAATACTTGTCAAGCGAGGCGCATTTTAATATACTTAACATTTTGTTAAGATCTAAATATACAGGTGGAATTAATTTCTAATCTTATCCATCAATTTAGCGATGGAATATATTATTTTTTATCATTTTCTTTAATAATTTCTGTCATAGTATTCGTACATGAATATGGGCATTATGTTGTTGCCAAAGCATGCAAAGTTAAAGTTGAATCTTTTTCCATAGGTTTTGGTCCTGAAATTTTTGGTTTTAACGATAAGTCTGGAACTAGATGGAAATTAAGCGTTGTTCCATTGGGTGGTTATGTTAAAATGCTAGGAGATACTAATGCAGCGAGTGTCCCAGCTGATCAACAAGAATTAACGGAAGAAGAAAAATTGTATTCATTTCATACAAAACCGCGTCATAAAAAAGCAGCAGTAGTTTTTGCAGGGCCTTTTGCAAACATGGTATTTGCTGTTATAGCTTTTACAATATTTTTTAGCATAGCAGGTTATTATCGCACTCCACCGGTGATTGAAAATGTAATCGAAGGTAGTGCAGCTAAGCAAGCTGGTTTGTTGCCAGGTGACACTATTACACAAATCAATGAGCATAAAATAAAATACTTTGAAGATATTTCACGTGTGATAATGTCGAATCCTAAAACAAGAATGGAGATTGAGTATGGCAGAAATAATGAGAAGCACAGCACCAGTTTAACTCCATTAATAATCAAGGACAAAGACGTTTTTGGCAACACAATAGAAAGAGAAACTATAGGGATTATTTCAGTCAATACATTAAAGCAGTCGTCTTTTCTTGGGGCTGTGAGCTTATCAGTAAGTGAAACTTACCACACTATGTGCTTAACGATCAAAGCTCTCTTTCACATTATTGTTGGTAAAAGGAGTATCAATGAAATAGGTGGGCCAATAAAAATCGCAAAGTATTCAGGGCAATCAGCTAAAAAGGGGGTCGTTATGGTTGTGTATTTCATGGCAATTATTTCAGCTAATTTAGCTGCAATTAACTTGCTGCCAATACCACTGCTAGATGGTGGGCATTTATTTCATTATATCATAGAAGCGGTTATACGTAGGGATTTAAGCTTGAAATGTCAAAAATATGCAGCTATTTTTGGTGCTTTAGTGTTGTTTTTGCTTATGGCAACTGGAATGTCAAATGATATTAGGGATCTTTTTTGAAATAAAATATGAAAAAGCTATTTTATATACTGGTAGTGGTTTTTATTTCTTTTCCTGCCCTGCTTGTTGCTTTAGGAACTGCGGAAAAAGTGCAGGTGAAAGATGTCAAATGTATTGGTAATGAGAGGGTAAGCAACCAGACAATAGGGTTCTATATAAAACTAAAATCTGGTGATTATATAAACGACGATGATATAGACTCAATTATAAAAGATCTATATAAAACAAAGTTATTTGCTAGTGTTAATGCTTACATAGATGATAAAAAAAATTTAGTAATAAAAATTCAAGAAAATCCACTGATTAACAAGGTAGTGTTAAAAGGCAATAAGTTATTTAACAGCAAAGAGCTGCTAAGTAATGTGATTCAATCAAAGTCGCTAACTATTTTAACTGAAACAAAATTGCAAAACGATTTAGTGAATTTAGTCACTACTTATAGAAATAACGGTAAGATTGGTGTTAAAATTGAATATGACCTGAATAAGCTTGATGGCAATAGGGTCAATCTAATTTTTAAAATAAAAGAAGGCAAAACCTCTAAAATTAAGGATATGAGATTTATAGGCAATAAAAACTTTTCTGAAAATGAGCTAGAGCAAGTTATCAAAAGACATAGTAATGACATATTTAGTAAGTTATTTAGAGCTATTTTTAAAGGCGGAAATCATTATTCACCGCAATATCTATTGATTAACACAGAATTGCTCAATCATTTTTATTCATCTAAAGGATATATTCAAAATAATATTCAACCAATTGTTGAGGTTGATAATAACAATCAAACAGAGTTAACTTTTTTGATTGACGAAGGACAGCAGTATTTATTTGGAAATAATGAGGTTAATATTGAAACTGAAATTCAGGATTTGAGCCTAAAAGAAGAAATATTGGATTTTATAACAGAGGAAAACGATAAGATATTTAATAGAGTTAAAATTAATAATACAGTAGAAAAAATAAACAAATATTTAAATGAGAAAGGATATATATTTGCAAAAGTTAATCCAGAGTATGCACAACGTGACAATGTTGTAGATGTAACCTACAGAGTGCTGCCGGGTAAAAAGATTTATATAAATCAAATTACAATTGATGGTAACGATCCCACTTTAGATAAAGTGATCAGAAGTAAGCTAAGTGTAGCAGAAGGTGATGCGTACAATATATCTGAGATTCAAAAGTCACGTAAAAAACTAATGAGTAGTGATTTTTTTGAAACAGTGAAAGTAAATAGTTATGCAGTTAATGATAATGCAGTAAATCTTGACTTAAGTGTTAAAGAAAAAAACACTACTTCGTTGTATTTGGGAGGAGGTGTGTCTCTTCCTGGTGGAGCATTGATTAAAATTGACCTCAAAGACCGTAATTTATTTGGTACTGGAAAAGAGCTCTCTTTTGCTCTTGAAAAAAGTCAATACGTATTTTCTACTGATTTAGAGTTTGTTGAAAATAATTTTAACGATTCTGATACGTCACTAGGTATGGGTGTATTTTATGAAAAACAAGATAAACCAAACACTACTTTTGATAGTTGCGATATGGGATTTTTTACAAAGTTATCATATAAAGTCACAGAGAACTTAACTAATTCCCTTCACTATTCTTATAAGTATAATCATATACACATGGATAATAAGGGTGGACAAGACACCGATATCTCTGAAATAATACTGGACCGAAAAGGTAAACATCAGATTTCATCAGTGGGATACGCGTTGGCATATAATAAACTGGATAATCTATATGCTCCAAAAGAAGGGTATTTACTGCGCTTAAGTCAGGATATTTCAGGATTGGGAGGAAACGTGAATTTCCTAAAATCTGAATTCTTATCTTTTTATACGCACCCTATATTAAGCAAAATTGACGATGATATAACGCTACGCTTTAAGATGGCGGCAGGTCATATTTTTTCTTATACTGATGAAAATCTAAACATTGGCCAGCATTTTTTTAAAGGGGGTAATGAGATTAGAGGGTTTGACCTTTCCGGTATTGGACCAAGAGCAGAAGACAAAAATAAAAGCTCATTAGGAGGCAAAACTTATTTTAATCTAACACAGCAAGTGGATTTTCCTCTACCAAAACTATATGACTATGCTGGTATCAAAGGCTCACTATTTGTTGACTATGCAACACTTTTTGGCTTAGATGATAAAGATAAGAAGTATGAAGGGAAATACTACGATAGCGAGCTTGTGAGAGTGTCACCAGGTTTTGGCTTTTCAATGCTTTCTCCTTTTGGTAGACTTAGATTGGATTTCGGGTTTCCTTTAGTAAAGGAATCTTATGATATAATACCATCACCAAATGTTAAATTTTCTATTGAAGCGGGGATTTGAATGAAATATATACAGTTATCTATATCAGTTATTGCTTTAATTATTTCCTTATTTGTGGGGTATAAGTTTGTAGGATATCAACCTCAGAACACAAAAGCTGCAATTATCGATAGTGACAAAGTCATCAATGAATCTCTTGCTCTGCAAGATATACAACAACAAATAAAGGAGCAGAATTCTAGATTACAACAAGAATTTGAAAGTGAGTTAGAAAAACTTAAGCCATCAAAAGAAGAATTTGAACTTTTGTCAGAAGAAGCAAAAAAAGAAAAGACAGAACAGTTTAATAAGCACACTGTAAATACTAGAGATAATTACGCTAAAAAAATGTTACATTTAGAAGAAAGCTATAGAGACGCAGTAGAGAGTGTTTTTAACAAGATAAAAGAAGTCGCTAAAAAAACGGCAGAAAAAAACAACATAGATTTGGTACTATTTATTTCAAAAAAGAACCAAGTTTTATACTCCATGGATGAAGTTGATTTATCAGATGTGGTATTAAACAATATAAACAAGAAAATACCTGAATTTGCTTTGAAAGGCATTGAGTAGGCTTATGCAATTTAATATCAGTGATATTATAAAAATATTACCACATTCTTATCCGTTTCTCTTAGTAGATAGAGTTATAGAGTGTGATCCTGGTAAAAGTATAAAAGCAATCAAAAATGTGACTTTCAATGAGCCATTTTTTATTGGCCACTTCCCTGGTCATCCAATAATGCCAGGAGTCTTGATAATTGAATCTCTAGCTCAGGCATCTGCTATATGTGTTCTAGGTAAAGAAACAATAGAAAATAAAGTTGTTTACTTGAGATCCATTGAAAATGCAAAATTCAGAAAGCTAGTTACTCCAGGGGACACATTGATTCTTCAAGCTAACATTCAAAGTGTGTGTTTAGGTGTACACAAATTTAGGTGTATTGCATCTGTTAGCGAAGAAAAAGTTGCAGAAGCAACAATCTCAGCAGTATTGCAAAATAAATAAAATCTTCATCTGTAAGAAACAGCATGTACACTGTATAGTATAGCAATGAAGCTCAATTTCAACATCTCATTTTCTAATCTATATACTCGCAATGGATTAATAAAATTAGATGAGACATTTTTGAATTATATCAAATCATGTGATGAGAGCTTGTTTTGTTCATTAATTGAAGCAAGAGAAAAAGCAGCTTCTTCTTCAATGTCATCCCAGTGTCACCCCCCGTCATCCCAGTGCTTGACACTGGGATCTAGAAAACAAGAAGGACGGTCAGCTACTTGGATGACAGATAGTCAGTTAATAGTAGACCTCTCATATTTACTTGATGAATTTATTGCAAAACTTTTCAATGTTGAAAAAGAAATAGAGGAGCTAAAGAAAAAGCACAACGACTTTGCTGTAATATATAAGTGCAAAAGATTATTTGTCCAACGCTATGCATTGAAGAAATACACTAATGTGGCGAATATAGATATTACTAACAAACTAAGTCATTTTCTCACTTTGCCAACAACAGAAAAAAATTTTGCTGAGCAGGTGATGCATTGGTTTGAAGATAAAGAAAATCACAAAGAAGAAATAGAACTTGCAGCACAATATGCAGTGTGGAGAGTAAAAAATAAACAGAGTATATTATTCAGTATTCATAAAAAAATCGACCACGAAAACCTCATACCATTTTCTAAAAAAGAAGTGGACAAAGTTGAAGTGCTGTATTCAAATGAAGTAAAAAGACGATACGGTTTTGATCTAACAAGCAAAAAGGTGAGTTTGAATAAAGCACTAGATAATGCTCACTACTGCATATTTTGTCATAAGCAAAGTAAGGACAGCTGCTCAAAGGGGCTAATTAATAACGACAATACTTTTAAACAATCTCCACTAAAAGTTGAACTGCACGGCTGCCCACTAGAGCAGAAAATATCAGAAATGAATCTGGTGAAAAGCGAAGGGTACAGCATAGCAAGTCTTGCAATTGTGATGATAGATAATCCGCTATGTGCAGCCACTGGGCACAGAATATGCAATGACTGCATGAATTCGTGCATATATCAAAAACAAGAACCCGTAAATGTGCCAGCAATTGAAACAAGGATTCTGGATGATGTGCTCAGTTTACCGTACGGATTTGAAATATATTCTCTGCTCAGCCGTTGGAATCCTTTAAATTTTCAGCGTTCATTGCCAAGAGAAAACACCGGAAAAAACGTTCTAGTTGTAGGCCTTGGTCCTGCTGGTTTTAATTTAGCTCATCATTTGTTGAATGATGGGCATAACGTTATCACCATTGATGGACTAAAGATTGAACCTTTGATCGATAATTTCCAGCTAATTAAAGATTTCAAACACGAAAAATTGAGTGAACGCACGGCAGGAGGGTTTGGTGGGGTGGCAGAATATGGTATTACTTCTCGGTGGGATAAGAATTACTTAAAGATTATTAGATTACTGCTGGAAAGACGTGAGCATTTCGCACTTTATGGAGGCATTCGTTTTGGTGGCACGATTAATGTTGATGATGCGTTCAACTTGGGTTTTGATCACATCGCCCTAGCACTTGGCTCTGGTAAGCCACGAATGATCAAAATAAAAAACATACTAGCTCGTGGAGTGCGTATGGCATCTGATTTTCTGATGTCGTTACAACTGACTGGCGCTCTTAAATTTGATTCTATAGCAAATCTGCAAGTTCGTATGCCGATAGTTGTCATAGGGGCGGGGCTTACTGCGATTGACACTGCCACTGAAGCTTTAGCGTATTATCCAATTCAAGTAGAAAAATTTCTTCTTCGTTATGAGATATTAGTTGATAAGTATGGAAAGGACTGTGTTGAAAAAGATTGGACAGAAGAAGAACGCGAAATTGCGAATGAGTTTATATCGCACGCACAATTGATCCGAGAAAAGCAAAAGTTAGCAAAAAAAGAGAGTAGAGAAATAAAAATATTAGAGTTAATGCAGAGCCTCGGGGGAGTGAAAGTTATATATAGAAAAGAGCTAAAAGATTCACCAAGTTATCGATTAAATAGCGAAGAGGTGCAAAACGCATTATCAGAAGGGATTTACTTTATTGAAAACTTAGAGCCAGTTGAAGTTGTGACGGATAAATATAACCATGCTGAATTAATAAAACTGATAGACACAAAATCCGGCGAAATCAAACGTATAAAAGCACGTTCCATTTTTATAGCAGCAGGTACTGAGCCAAATACAGTTATTGCAACAGAAGATAAAAAGCATTTTAAATTAAGTAATGGGTATTTTACTCATTTGAATTCATCAGGAAAAGAAATAGGCCCAATATTTTCTCCTAAAATGCCAAATAAAGATAGAATATTAGTGTATAAGCAAGGCAATAAAACAATCAGCTTTTTTGGTGATCTTCACCCTTCGTATAGTGGCAGCGTCGTGAAAGCTATGGCAAGTGCTAAAAACGGCTACCCTATTATTTCTCAGCTTTTGAGTGGAGTTAATAGCTTCGTTTCTGTCATTCCAGTGTGTGATGTTGTGGGCCAGAAAAAAAATGCGTGGTCAAGTGTTGAAGACCTGGCTAATAAAGAATTATTTAATAGAATCAAAGAGCAATTCACTGCAAAGGTTATAAAAGTTCAATATTTAACGGACAAAGTTGTGGAAATAGTGATCAAAGCACCACTTGCGGCAAAGAATTTTAAGCCTGGGCAATTCTTTAGATTGCAAAATTTTGAAACCAATGGCAGAAAAGCCAATAATACAAACCTTGCTATGGAAGGTATAGCCGTAACCGGCACTGAAGTAGACAAAAAAAAAGGAATTATTTCCACTATTGTGCTGGAAATCGGCGGCTCCACTAATTTATGCAGACACTTAAGAGAAGGCGAGCAAATAATTCTTATGGGCCCAACTGGCAGACCTACTGAGGTTTACTAAATCTCAATATTAAAGTGATGCCAAATTTTATTTCAAAAAGTAAATAATTTACTAACGCTCGTGCACAAATTAAAAATAAATTATGCACGAGTGTAGCGTTATGAATTAGGAGTGCTATATTAAAAGCTTACCTCACTATTAAAGCTATCGGTCAGATTAGATTAAAAACCTAATCTGACCGGTTTCTCTATAACCCTCTAAACTCTGATATAATTATATGATAATTAGTTTAATTAGTGGTTAATATGCAAATTGATTTTATTCATATATTGAGATAGCATAAACCATATTGGTTTTAATTATTGTGCAACTTTATAAATCGTCACTGTTACTTCTACTGACTGTATTAATAGTTATAGTCCTAAAATTACCTGAAAATTTGAGCATTGCAGTAAATTGGTCTCTCCCAATTCTAGATTTTGATTTATCTTTTCGTACCATACTAATATCTTTTTTATCAGTTGCATTTTTAGCTGTTCTACCAGCACAAAATTTGACTTTTTCAAAGATGCTATCTTTTGCTGCTTACACTATTAGTTCACTTTATGCAGTTTTATCTGAACATATGATATTGGTTATAATATTCTGTGAATTAATGACCATCAGTGCATTTTTTATTATCGCAGCTAGCTGTAGAGATGGTGGACCTGCAATAAGGTACGCTTGTGTACACTTTTTCGTTGGAGTTATATTAATAGCAGGATTGGCACTTCAAAGCACTAACCTGATAATTTTGGGTTTATTGATAAACTGCGCTTGTTTTCCTTTTTCATTTTGGGTTGTTGATGCATATCCTGCTGCATCGCTACATGGCACCACATATCTCTCTTTATTTACCACTAAAGTCTCTTTTTTAGTGATGCTTTTACACACTTATAACCTATGGCAAGATTGTACTGAAATATTAGCGCTTGTAGGCGCCATCACTGCAATTTACAGCATTATATTTGCTTCTCTTGAGCAAAATATTCGCAGATTTTTATGCTATAACGTTGTAGGACAAATGGGCTTGCTGATTATTGCAGGAAGTTTGCTCAGTCCTTCGGAAAAAGCAATACCAATTTTGATACTGCATATAATCTTCTCTCTTGTTTATCAATCATTATTGTTTGTGGTCAGTAATTCGATTATTTCACAAACAAAAACAATTAGTTTTAATGGAGTGGGTAAACTGATGTCAGTGGAAGGCATGTGTGCTATAATCGCAATACTTACAATGGCTGCATTTCCTGGAACCGTTGGATTTATCAGTAAATCATATATCACAGCTGAAATTGAAATGAACACTGTTGCCTTAAAAGGGTATAAAAATTTATATAAGCTTCTAAATTTGCTGCTTCATTTAAGCGTGGGGCTAAAGTTTCTTTATTACTTATTTATTGCAAAAAGTAAGTCAAAACCTTTAGCAGAGAGAGGAGGCAAAATGGCTATGATTATTTTAGCATTTATATGCGTAATTGCTGGCAATCCTTACTTACCTATTTACAATAAGCCTTCAATTTTTAATCTTGCGTACAACACAAAAAATATTTGGTCGCAATTTAATTTATTACTATGTACCACTTTATTGTTTATTCCTTTACGCAAGTTATTTTACCCGAGAGTAAATTTTAAAATGGATGTTGATTGGATTTTTAGAGCTTTCATACCCTATATTATCTTGCTGTTCAATCAGTTAGTCTCTAAAACTAGAGAAATGTTTGCCAGCGTAGTGCAAAACTTGACTAATCCACTTGTTGGTTTATACTTTAATAATATTACTAAACTTAAAGAAGTGCTGAGTTATAACTCAGTGAGTTTTGTTTCAGCTTCTTCTCTCTTTTTGATGAGTATTCTGCTAATGCTATTATGTTTAAATCGTTAACTGAAAGTTTAAATTCTGTATTTAGTAAACTGAGAGGAAAGTCAGTCATTTCTGAAGGTGATTTTAATCTTGCCATGCGTGAAATACGCATAGCCTTAATTGAAGCTGACGTTTCACTTGAAGTTGCAAAAAAATTCATCAACGACATTAAAGATAAAGTGATTGGGGAAAAAGTCATAAAAAGTGTTTCTCCAGCACAAATGATAATTAAAATTGTACAGGATAATTTAGTTGCAGTTCTCGGATCAGAGAAAAGTGACTTAAATCTAGCAGTTAAACCCCCTGCTGTGATTATGATGGTGGGCTTACAAGGTGCAGGTAAAACAACTACCTCAGGAAAGCTTGCTTTAAAACTAAAAAAGCAAAAGAAAAAAGTGATGCTTGCCTCTTTAGACATTTATAGGCCTGCTGCCCAGAAACAACTTGAAGTGCTAGGTAAACAAATAGATGTGCAAACTTTACCTGTAGTAATAGATGAGAAGCCCATTACAATTACAAAAAGGGCAATAGCAATAGCAAAGAACGATAATTATGATGTATTAATACTAGACACTGCAGGCAGGCTTCATATTGACAATAATATGATGAATGAGTTGAAAGACGTAAAGGAAATAGCTTCACCTGCAGAAGTTATTTTAGTAGCCGACGCAATGATAGGCCAGGATGCGGTCAACATTGCCAAATCATTCAATGAGGTAATAGGTGTAACCGGCATTATTCTCACCCGTGTTGATGGTGATGCACGTGGTGGTGCTGCTCTTTCTATGAAAATGATCGCCGATTGTCCAATTAAATTTATTGCTTGTGGTGAAAAATTAAGTGACCTCGATGATTTTTATCCCGATAGAATTGCAAAAAGGATACTTAGCATGGGTGATGTTGTATCATTGGTTGAAAAAGCTGCTGAGATTGTTGGTCAGGGAGAAATTGATAAGTTACAAAAGAAAGTGAAAAAAGGTAAATTCGACCTAAACGACCTAGTGGGAATGTTAAAAACTCTGAGTAAAATGGATGGCATTAGCAACATAATGAAATTCATTCCTAGTTCATTTACAAAAAAGCTAAGTAGCAGTGTGCCAGATGACAATAAAGTGAAAAAATATATAGCCATCATAAACTCAATGACTGAAAAAGAAAGGCAAAATCCAGATATTTTAAATGGCAAAAGAAGACTTAGAATTTCTAAGGGGTCCGGAACAACTGTAACTGACATTAATCTTCTAATTAAGCAGTATAATCAAATGAGCTCTATGGTAAGTAAGTTCAGTAAAGTTGACCATAGTAAACTCAAAGAATCTGATTTGATGGATATGCTAAGCAGAAAGTAAGTCAGCAGGTAGTGGAATGAGACAAATCATCAGTAAACCTTTAGCTATATCAAAAGCGGCTTAGGTCTCGCAAAAAAATTTACAGCTTCTTGCTAGCCAAGAAATTTATTATTAATTTTAAGAAATACTATAGCTGACCCAAGCAACACGTCATACCGCCGCGGTATCTCTAGATCCCGCTAACACGTAGCGGGATGACGAGGCTTACCTTATCGGATTGTTTCAACACGTCATACCGCGATTCATTCGCGGTATCTCATCCGCTAACAAGAGATCCCGCTAACAAGCAGCGGGATGACGAGTTACTATACCGCTGCGAACCGTCATACCGCCGTGGTATCTCTAGATCCCGCTAACACGTAGTGGGATGACGATTGTCAGGGTAGCTGTCATCCCAGTAGCCTCTTTCTCTTGTCATCCTAGTGCCCTGACTACTTGGATCCAGAAAAAAGAATGGTGTCATGAAAGTAGCTGACACTGGTCTCCATCCAAAAGGGTGTCATCCGAGTAGCTTGACTACTTGGATCCAGGAAACTTAATTGCAAGTAATGCATTGGGTTTGGTGAGTATGGGTTTTGCGTTATAGAATGAAGC
>NZ_JAPQLK010000134.1:0-13308 GCF_028981785.1 Wolbachia endosymbiont of Drosophila leontia | reverse complement strand
GAAACTTAATTGCAAGTAATGCATTGGGTTTGGTGAGTATGGGTTTTGCGTTATAGAATGAAGCACTTTTTGTGAATTTGTAAAGAAAACTGGATCCAAGTAGTCAGGGCACTGGGATGACATCATCCTTTTTTTTGGATTCCAGACTGGAATGACAGCAGTCCTACGTCATACCGCGATTCATTCGCGGTATCCCTAGATCCCGCTAACAAGCAGCGGGATGACGGTTGTCGTTTAGCTATAAATATTTAAGAAATTTACTAAACAGAAAAAAAGGCAAAAGAAACCCTAGGGTAGCTAGTTATTCACTATCCATTTTTTAAGTTGGCGTTTTTTTATGTTTTAAACGCTTTATAAGCGCGTTTCAGCTTATGTAGGTAGAAGTTTGATAAAGACATAAGGTGCGCATAGTGCAAAAAATTAAACATGAGACGCCAGACACGTGAGTTTTTTTGTCATTTAATCTGTACAGAGAAGATAAATAAATAGCTTCGGTGTTTATGATAAGGGGCCTGGCGGAGTTTGTCAAGCAAGTTTTTTCGTTTCTATTGTAATGACAGTTATGGCCTGTGCAAGAAATCTATTGATTTACAGCAGGTTCTTTGTTACAGTTCACAGTTATGCAAAGAAACCTAAAGCCTCATGAGTTTATTTACAGCCAGTGATTTACATAATTTGGAACTGTATAGCTGAGTATTGTATATGATAATATTGATAACAAATGATGATGGCTTTGGGAGTGAAGGAATAAAATTACTCAAAGAGATTGCACGGAATTTTGCGTCAGAAATATGGGTAGTGGCACCAGATACTGATAGAAGCGGGGCTGCAAGATCTCTTGATTATCCAGTGAAACAATCTATTGGAATAAACCAACATAGTGAAAGGGAATTTAGTGTGTCTGGTACTCCTGCAGATTGTGTCATTATTGCGCTAAATAAAGTTATGAATAAAAAACCAGACTTAATATTGTCCGGAGTAAATATTGGATCAAATGTCGGGGACGATATTTGTTATTCAGGAACAATTGGTGCTGTAATGGAAGGTGCTGCAAGGTCTATACCTTCTATTGCGCTAAGCCAAGTTTATCATAATAAAATAGACTGGCACAATACAAAGGTTTTTGCACCAAAGGTTATTGCCAAGCTAGTTAAGGTTGGTTGGCCTAAAAACATAGTGATGAGTGTAAATTTTCCTGCTACGGAAAAAGTAAAAGGAGTAGAATTTGCTGAACAAGGTGAATATAACATTGATGGGGATTTAACTTTTACTGAAAATTCGAATGGCTCTTTTAGCTTAAATTGGTCTCGAGAGCACTCAGGCAGTGGTAGTGTAAATGAAATAAAAGAAGGATTTATTACTATTACACCGGTAAAATTAGATTTTACAGATTATGATACATTGAATGCTATGAAAAATTCTTACGCAGACGAATTTTCTTCTATAGCTGACTGAAAAAAACATTTGCATTGCCCCTAACTAGATATTTTCCATTATGTTGTCGTGAGCGATTATTTTTTCTTCACCTGTATCCATATTTTTTACTTTAACAGTATTGTTGTTTAACTCATCATTGCCAAAGATCAATGCAATTTTAGCATTTGCTTGACTTGCTTTCTTCATGCGATTTTTAATTGTCCCACTGTGTTCGTAACTTACATATAAACTATTTCTGCGCAATTCATTCGCAAGTGTTAGAGCATATTCTTCAGCCTCTCTGCCGATCGGAATTAGGTAAATAGGTCGCTCTTCTTTCGGAGAATAATTGATTAACTCCATTATGCGCTCAATCCCCCCTGCAAATCCTATTGCTGGAGTGTGTTTTCCACCTACTGAAGATACTAAATTATCGTATCTTCCGCCGGCAAAAACTGCCCCTTGTGCACCTAAATCCTCTGTAACAAACTCAAACACTGTGTGGCAATAATAATCCAAGCCTCGAACTAGTTTATTGTTTACGGTATAAGGTATATCAAGAATTGTTAATCCATTTAGTATTTGTTCAAAGAAATCTGAGGACTCTTTCGTATAATAATTGCTGATTTTAGGCGCATCAGAAATTATTGATTTATCTTTCTCATCCTTGGAATCCAGTATTCTGAGTGGACTTTTGATCAACCTATTTTTGCTATCTTCTGATAGATCATTTTGATACTTTGTAAAGTACAAGATCAAAGCTTCTCTATATTTAGTTATTGTTTCACCATCACCTAAAGAGTTGATTTCCAGCTTTACATTTTTATTGATGCCAAATTCAGTTAGTAAGTGCTGAGCGAGTGATATCAATTCAATATCAGCTTTTGGATCTTCTATGCCAAAAACCTCAAAATTTATCTGATGAAATTGCCTTTGTCTTCCCTTTTGCGGTCTTTCGTAACGAAATGCAGGCCCTGTTGAGAATAATTTTATCGGTGTTTGCAGTTTTTTTTCAATGAGTAGCCTGACAATCGCTGCAGTGAACTCAGGACGTAAAGTTATGCTCTTTCCCCCTTTATCATTGAAGCTATACATCTCTTTAGTGATGATATCTGAGCTATCACCTAAGGTTTTTGTAAAAACCTCCGTGTATTCAAATATTGGAGTTTGGGCGGGCAAAAAGCCGTATAGACTTGAGATTCTATTTGCTGTTTGCTGAATGTATTTAAACTTGTACCATTCATCAAACAGGAGATCTTTTGTTCCTCTAACCGTTTGATTAGTCATAGTGTGGTCTCTATACCTGCAATCTCTGGTATGTGGTAGCTCAGCATATTCTGCACTCCTTGCTTGAGGGTAATTGCAGCACTTGGGCATCCAGAGCAGGCTCCTTGTAACTCAACATAAACTATCCCGTCTTTATAGCCACGAAATTTGATATCGCCACCATCTTGAGCAACTGCAGGTTTGATATAACTTTCCATTAATTCTTTTATTCTATTTACAATTTCTATATCATTTTTATCAAAAAATTCTTCATCCGGTATATTATTATCATTTACTCCTTCTTTATCTAGTGCTTTTCCACCTGAAGTAAAGTGATCCATGATTGTAGTTAAAATTTCTACTTTTAATGTATCCCAATTAATTCCACCCAATTTTGTTACTGAAATAAAATCATGACCAAAAAACACTCTCACTACATATTCTATTTGAAAAAGATTTGCTGCTAACTTGGAGTTTTTTATTTCATCTGCATTTGAAAAATCAGCCGTTTCTCCTTCGTTTAAAATTTCAAATCCAGGAAGGAATTTTAGCGTATTTGGGTTTGGTGTTTCTTCAATCTGGATGAACATGTTATTTACCATGACGATTATAATTGTTACTATTTAATCATAAAATGATAAAAAAATATACATGTCATTCATCTTTTTCCTTTTTTTGATATTCATAGTAGTTACATTTGTCTTGCCTAGCGTTGTTGTATTTTTTCTTTTCCTGACAAAAAAAAATAACATAAGTTTCATGATGAACTCTATATTGAGTAAATTTTTGAACGAATTTAATAGCAGTAGAAGTTGTACTGAAAATTACACTGGTGATAACATGTCCAAAGATGAAGCATTAAAGATACTAGGGCTGAATCCCGAGGCAAGTCAAAATGAAATCAATAAAGCATATCAAAATTTAATGAAGTTAGTTCACCCAGATAAGGGAGGTTCGGAATATTTTGCACAAAAGTTAAACGCGGCACGTGATAAATTGCTGAAAAAATGATCTTAAAAAAAGTTTTCGTTTAACAAATTTCTTCCTTTGCTTTTTCTAAATACTCCAATATTGCTTCATGTAATGCAGTCCATGTTATCTGTTCTTTCAGGGAAGGTATAAATTCTTGTCTCCAAGCATTCTTAAACTCTTGAAACCACTGTTTCTCAAAATCCCGAAGTTCTAAAGAAATATCTGCTTTAAAGCTATCAATTAAACTGGAAACTTCTGCAGCTTTAGAGCTATCTAGTGATTTTAAAGATAACACTCCACTCTTTAAAATCTCTAACTCTTCAAATACATTAAGCTTAAATGGTTTATAGAGTGAAGACCATATGCGATATCTTAAATAAGAATCATAGTATAACTTAATTTTGTACATTAAAGTGGCAGATGCATCAGAAGAAATGTTATTCTCATATTGTGCAAGAGAAGATAATAAATTCTCATAATCTACTTTGCTTAAACATGGTTGTAGAGTCGATTTAATTTTTTCACTAAAGGTTAGATAACTAGAAGAAATGCCATGACTATATTCACTAAAGAATTCAGGAAATATATCTGCTTGTTCTAGTTTAAGAGGTAGATCTTTTCTAATTTCTCTTGGTAAATTATGTATTGAAAACTGATAAATAACCCATACAAAATTCTCATCAAACTCATCTGAGTAATCAGCATTATTATCAGGAAAAATTACATTACCTTTCTTATCATTCCAAGGTTCTATCTTATAGAAAAATCTGTTCAGCCTTTGTTTTAATTTCAAAATACCTTCATTTCTATCACCTGCTTTATACAATGTTTTGCCCATTTTGTGTTTAGCATCTTTAGGGTTTATTCTGTCACTTATGTGCAATCCAATTTCATTTTTCTCTAATAACTCCCAATCAAACAATTTGTGTGGATCTGATTTACGCATTGTATAGCCAAGCTCTGGATCATACACTATAGTTCCTATTTCAGAATGACTAAATATCATATCCCTTTTAATTTTAAAACGCTCCATAAGGTATAAAATCAGCTCTTTAACAGATCTCATTTGCTCTTCCGGAAAAGGCTCAAGTCCTGTGTTTACAATTTCAATACCTACAGAATAGTTGTTAAGCTTCCGTAACTCTTCAAGCTTACTATCTACCTTAACTCTTGCATAACTAATACCAGCATGCCATGCTTCTTTCTCTAATGGAACCATTAAGGTGATGCTGCCATCCCTATCGACAATAAAATGAACTGACAATCCTCTAGCATTCAGCGTATCTTTTGTACCTTTTAGTGTTGATGTTTCAGTATGGTGAACTATAACCATTAACACTTTTTTACCTGCCCTATCACCATAATTTAAAGCTGAAGCTGGATCTAAAAATAACAAATCCTGATCTTTCAATAATGGTAATTTTTCTTGTAAATCTTGAAAATCATTCTCGATATTGCTTGAACTGGATACTTGCCCAGATATGAGAAATGCTGAGACAGTAATCAGTAAAACTAATAAATATTTGTTGACTTTAGATAGTTGGATTTTCATACCATCTTCATAAACACTTTGTAGATAATTTTTCATTATATAGTTAGAATAGGGTTGTTGAATAAATTTACAAGATAAAATCATACTAGTCTGGTAGTAGTAACATGTTCAGAGATGGAGCATTTAAAGTGCTAGGAATAGATTCTGGAGCGAACCAAAATGAAATCAATAAAGCATATCAAAATTTAATGAAATTAGTTCACCCAGACAAAGGAGGCTCGGAATATTTTGCACAAAAATTAAACGCAGCACGTGACAGGTTGCTGAAGAGGTAATTAATATTGCTTTAAAGTTTTTATTTGTGCGTAAAGGATAAGTTGCTACAATAAAAAAATAAGATAAAAGTAGCAATGGACATGTGTTCAGAAAGGTTTAAGTTATGCAGGAAGATAACAAAAAAGAAACAATAAAAGAAGAAAAAGGCATATTAGGATGGATAGAATATAGATTGCCTATATTTTCTTTTCTAAGACACACTGCTTCTTACCAAGTGCCAAAAAACTTAAATTATGCTTGGAACTTTGGCTCTTTGGCTGGTATAGCGCTGATTTTACAAATAATAACAGGTATATTTCTTGCTATGCACTACGCTCCGCATGTTGATTATGCGTTTAATAGTGTAGAGCGCATAATGCGAGATGTGAATTACGGGTGGTTAATACGCTACACTCACGCTGTTGGAGCATCGCTCTTCTTTATGGTAGTCTATGTTCATATAATGCGTGGATTATATTACGGATCTTATAAAAGACCGAGAGAGATGGTGTGGTTTATTGGAATATTTATATTTTTTGCAATGATGGCAACTGCCTTTATGGGGTATGTATTGCCTTGGGGACAAATGAGTTTCTGGGGTGCAACAGTTATAACCAACTTATTTTCTGCTATACCTTTAATTGGCAATAAAATAGTTATATGGTTATGGGGTGGTTTTTCAGTGGATAACCCAACACTTAACCGTTTTTTCGCTCTGCATTATCTTCTGCCTTTTGTTATTATTGCTTTAGCTATGCTTCATGTGACAGCTCTGCATAGGTTTGGCTCTGGTAACCCAAGTGGAGTGGAGGTAAAATCAGATAAGGATACCATCCCTCTCTGTCCTTATTATGTAGTCAAGGATTGCATAACTTTTGGTCTGTTTTTTGTAGTTTTGTTCGCATTTGTTTTCTATGCTCCCAATTATCTTGGGCATCCAGACAATTATATAGAAGCTGATTCTATGGTCACTCCGGTACATATAGTGCCAGAGTGGTATTTTTTACCTTTTTATGCAATGCTACGTTCAATTCCAGATAAACTTACTGGTGTGCTTACCATGTTTGCGTCTATTTTAGTGTGGTTTTTGTTACCTTGGCTTGATAAATCAAAAGTTAAAAGTGGTGCTTATCGCCCGGTGTTTAAGAAATTTTTTTGGGTTTTTGCAATAAATTTTGTACTTCTTGCCTGGCTTGGAGGACAAGAGGTAAAAGAGCCTTACATCACTATGAGTAGGCTATCTACTCTTTATTACTTTGCATACTTTGTGATAGTTTTACCACTGCTTGGTAAGTATGAAAAGCCAAAAGAACCACCAAAAACCTTAAGTGATTCTGTGCCGGAGATGAGGTGATGTCAATTCAAAGCAGATCTCTTACAAAATTCTCTGTCATCCCAGAGCCCTCTTTTGTCATCCCAGCGCTTGACACTGGGATCCAGAAAAAAAATAAATGGATTCCAGCATCATGTACACAATTGTATGAACGTTGTATACAACACACAGTGTCATTCCACCATCTTCCGTTGTCATCCCAGTGCTTGACACTGGGATCCAGGTGTAAAAATACTTACAAATCATGCAATGGACAACAGATTCTAGGAGTGCATGATAACCATAATGTCAGTGATGAAATAAGCTGGATTCCAGTGTCAGCTACTTGCATGACATCAATTCGAAATTTACTAAAACAGTGGTTATGCATGGGATCTAATGTATTTGCAATCTTCTGCATGTTATTTCTATCTAGTCTTATATCTGCAGAAGAATTTAAATCATCACCAAATAAGAGAATAGACTGGAAATTTGATGGAATTGTCGGATCTTTCGATAGAGAGTCAATTCAGCGTGGCTATAAAGTGTATAAAGAAGTCTGTGCTGCTTGTCATTCAATGAATAGGGTAGCATTTCGTAATTTGCAAGATGTCGGTTTTTCTGAAGAAGATGTAAAACAAATAGCAGCTTCTTATCAAGTTAAAGATGGTCCGAATGATTTGGGTGAAATGTTTGACAGACCTGGAGTACCTTCGGATTATTTTATTGCGCCTTTTGATACAAAAGAAGCAGCTGCAGCAAGCAACAATGGTGCAGTCCCACCAGACTTATCATTAATTATTAAAGCAAGGCATGATGGTGCAAATTATGTCTATTCATTGTTAACAGGCTATCAAAACGGCGAACACGATGAAAATGATTTATATTTTAATTCGTATTTTCCAACAGGCAGATTAGCTATGGCGCCACCACTTTCTGAAGGAATGGTGGAATATGATGGTGCAAGGCAAGCCACAGTTGAAAATATGGCGTATGATGTGATAAATTTTTTACAATGGGCAGCAGAGCCAGAATTAGAGCGCCGGCATAAACTTGGATTAAAAGTAGTGGCGTATTTTATAATTTTAACAGTGTTTTTTGTATTAACTAACAACAAAGTTTGGAGCAAGCTCTATAAAAAGAAGTGATAGTCAATTTTGCCTCAAGCACAATGGTTGTCATCCAAGTAGCTAACACTGGTTCCTTTATGACGGTGTCATCCGAGTAGCTGACACTGGGGTGGCTTTGTCGCATCGTACCTTATACGGTAATAATTTACGATAAATTCATGTAGCCATTTCGAATTTAGCCATACCAATGTCAGTAAATTTATTAAGCAAACAGCACTTAATGAGCAGTTCTTTTTCACGATTTATAGCTCTTTTCATAGAAGTCCGGATGTGATAAGGATAGATAATGATAAGGAGGTTGAATGCCAGCAGCATATAGTTATGATTTAAGAAAAAAAGCAATGGAGGCGCTAGACGAAGGAGAAAGCAGAGAAGCAGTGGCAGCAAGATTTAAGATTGGACGAACTACTTTATGGGAGTGGCAGCACTGTAGGCTTGACCATAAATTATGTTAAGATAGAAAATGACTATTTTAGATAGAGCTTGATGTAATGCAGTGCGATACAAAATAACGGTAGAATATAATGGTAGTAATTTCTCTGGTTGGCAAAAACAGCAACACTCTGCTAACTCAATCCAGGAGAAGATAGAAAATGCTATATTTAATTTTAGTGGTGAGAAAGTTACTTTGTACTGTGGTGGCAGGACTGATGCAGGAGTTCATGCTTTAGGACAAGTTGCTCATTTTGATATGGAAAAGGAATTTGAGCTTTATAGAATAAGGAATGCAATAAACTATCATTTAAAATCAATTCCTATAGTCGTGCTTAATGCAGAAGTTGTAGATGATGCGTTTCACGCACGGTTTTCAGCAAAAAAAAGATATTACGAATATAGAATAGTTAATCGCTATGCTCCTGCCGCTCTGGAGACGGGTTATGTATGGCAAGTGTTTAGCCCACTTGATGTAAATATTATGCGTGAAGCTGCTAAACATCTACTTGGAAAACATGACCTTTCAAGTTTCCGTTCAAAAGATTGTCAAGCCGCAAATCCGATAAGAACAATTGATGATATCGATATAATACAAAATGGGAATCATATACACATCAAAATATCTGCTATTTCCTTTTTACATAACCAAGTGAGGATTATTGTGGGTACTTTAGTTGAATTTGGAAAAAATAGAACCAATCCGCAAGAAATGCTAAATATATTGAACCAATGCAAAAGAAGTGCCGCTGGAGTTACTGCACCACCTTTTGGCTTATATTTGGTAAAGATAGATTACTAATTTAATAAAAGCTAGTGAAATAAGTGCCATACCGCCACGGTATCTCCAGATTCCGCTAACAAGCAGCAAGATGACGAGTTTAAGTTCTCATTGGCATTACTACATATAATGCACTTGAATCGTCTTCATCAGTGATAATTGTAGCACTATTACCATCAGCTAAGCTAAACTTACATTTATTTTTTATGCAGGATAGAACATCAAGTAAATAACGCGAGTTGAACCCTATTTCTATAGGGGCTTCATTGTAGTCCACTTCTATGGATTCAGTTGCATCACTGCACTCTTGGGAGTTTGAATGCAGAGTTAGCAGCTTTTCTTGTAGTGAGAATTTAATAGATTTTACTTTATCAGATACAACAACGGAAACTCGATCTATAACGTCTGAAAGTTTTTTACTTTCAATAATCATATGCTTATCTTGAGATGCTGGAATAACTGCTTTATAATTTGGAAAAGTTCCATCTATTAATTTTGATATTAGAATATATTCACCGCATGTAAACTTGATTTTTCTGTCTGAGAGTTTTACTTTAATTTCATTACAATCGTCCAATATTTTTAACAGCTCCATAACAGTTTTACGTGGAATGATCACACCAAATTCGCCATTGATGTTCCCACGCTTTGGCCTCTTTATACATGATAAACGATGGCCATCAGTTGCAACGCAGTACAGAAATTGCTCATCTGTATGTAGATATATTCCATTTAAATTATACCTTGTATCATCTAGTGATACAGCAAATTTTGTTTTAGTTAATAAGTCTATCAGGTCTGTATTTAGTAGAGTAAAATCATGTTCATAATTGTCTTCTTCAAGAGCAGGAAAGCTGCTTGAAACTACATTCGGTAAAGAAAAGTTTGCATTTCCGCAAGACATCAATAATTTTCCTTGGTTGTTTACTTCAAAATTGACATCCAAATCAGCGGGTAACTTCTTCACTATGTCATGTAAAGTATGCGCTGAAATTTTTACTTCTCCTTCTGTTAATACGGTTGCAGCAAGTGAGGCAAACATTGAAATGTCAAGATCAGTTGCCATTAATTTTATGCTGCCGTGTTGTGCTTTGATATTTATACACGCCAAAACATCTATTGCATTACGCCTTTCAACCACTCCACTTACTCTGGATAATGTATTTAAAAGACTTGTGCGGCTCACGCTAAAACGCATCTGCTCGCACACAGAATTTTGCTTTTTGATTTCTGTATCTACACCTGCAACCTCTGACATTGCTAACTCTCAAAAATATGTTTTAAATGATATCCACATCCCATATAAAGTAAAGTGCTATTTATCGAAAGGGCAGTCTGTTTTATACTACAACTGGAAAATTACCTATTCTGTTACAATAACTTACTTTGTATGGCATAAATCATGCATTTTTTGATACGCTTTTTGAAAACCAAGTAGGGAATAAGTATCATCAATGGTCACTGTTTTTGTTTTTCCATTAACTACCATTGATAATCCCTGCTTCATTTTTAGAATGAGATCTTGATCTATTTTTGTATGCTCTGCCCACGCAAAACTTCCCTGTATTATGGGCAGTGTATATTTAATTTTTTTGTCGATATTGAGAGCTACAGGCTCCTTATCATACTGAAAACCAGAGGTAACGCTTACCTCATCTGCTTTTTTATCAACATAACTAACCATTACATACGGCTTGCGATTGGTTGTATAATATTCGCTTCTTTTTTTAGGATAGGATACAATATAACATACTTTCTCTCTATCTTCCAATGCAGTATACACGAGCCAATCTTTATATTTTTCCTTCAATTGTACATCACTAACCGATGCAAAAGCGCCTATCGAAAAAAATATTAGAAATATAAAAAAACTACGCATGCAAACCAAATTTCAAACTTTCAGATTGTATATATTGTTTTACCTTAGCCATCGCCTGCCCAGCCAACTGCCTTATTCTTTCTCTTGAAACACAATATTTTTTACTAAGTTCATCCAGAGTTTGAATGTTTTCAGACAAATATCTACTGATAAAAATGTCTCTTGCCCTTTCGTTGAGGCTCGCTAGTGCATTGTTTAAAATTGTTTCTTTTAATTCTTTTTCTTCATGATTCTGATAGGTTACTTCTTGACTAACCAAGTTACATGGGATCATATCTTGTAGCTCCCTTTTAGAGTCATCACCTATTTTTATGCAATCGTTTAGCGACTGATCCTTACAAGCCATACGGTAATTCATCTGCAGAACGTCTCCTTCGGATACAGAAAGCTCATTAGATATTGCTTTTATTTCTTCATTATTTAAGGTTTCCCTGTTTGTATACTGTAAAATTCTTTTTTTTATTTTACGTAAACTAAAAAACAATCTTCTTTGTGCTTGCGTTGTGCCTATTTTCACAAACGACCAAGATTTCAATATAAAGTCTTTTATTGAAGCTTCAATCCACCACACCGCATAAGTTGAAAAACGAAACCCTAAATCAGGATTAAACTTTTTCACTGCATGCATTAAACCCATATTTCCTTCCATGACCAGGTCCATCAACAATAGTCCATAATTTTTGAATTTCATTGCAATTTTCACTACCAAATTCAAATGGCTGGTAATCAATTTATGAGCAGAAGAAACATCCTTATATTGGTTCCAATTTTTTGCTAATCGTACCTCTTCCTCTTGAGACAGCATAGGAAATTTTTGCACCCTAGCAATATATTGCATGAGATTGGTTCTGCTATCGACACATAAGCTTGCCATTGGGGTCAACATAACAACTTAAATTAAAACTTCATGCATATAATATATTGATTTTCCAGCAAAAACTCAAGCTTTGATTTGAAAAAAGTACAAATTTTTCATCTAACTTCTTGGAGACAGTAGGCCGCAGTGTCAGCTAATTGGATAACATTATGTAACTTTAGATGATATTCTACCAGTACAATGGTAAACGTTACAGCTTAAACACATAGCAAACAGTGTTATTCCAGTGCCTTGACACTGGAATCCACATTTCTTTTTTCTAGACCCCAGTGTCATGCTACTTGGATGACAAGAAAAACCCCACTGGGATAACAAGACTGAGATAGACTAGAAATTAAACGCTACTCCAGCTTCTGCACCAACAGTGCTGTAAAGAACTTTGAGTTCCCCTTTGTCTTTGCCTGCAGCAGCATCTTTATCAAAATGAGCACCAAAAGAACCGAAATAACGAGCTCCAGCATAAAGTTTGACTTCCGGAGTTACATCATAACTAACACCAGCTTTTACTTGACCAGCAAAACCAAATTTACTTTTTTGATCATTCACAGCGTCTTTCAAAGGAGTGCCAATATACGCTGCACCAACACCAACACCAATATATGGAGTGATAGGCATATCTTCAATTGCTATATCGTAATAAACGTTAACTAGTCCTGAAATTGCTGTTAAACTGTCTGCAATAGTATCTGGCGTAAATTTTGCACCTGTAACATCATTTTTGTTTAGGTATGAATAAACTCCTTCAACATCAACCCTGATGTCGTCCATTTTGTAACCAAACGCACCACCACCAGCTATAAAAGACGCTTTTAATGGACTGTAATCACTATTGTCTTTCTTATAGGTAATACCATCAACTTTTGTGAAAAGAGGCAAAATTTCACCGTTGTATTGCAAACGAACGTAGTAGCTAGTTTCTTCATCACTTATTGGACCAACAGGATCTGAAAAAGCAGAGTTTGATAAACCTAGCAACGTTGCTAAAGCGGCTGCTGAAAAAAACTTTTTATAATGCATAATTGTCCTCGTAAAAAAAATTAAAATTCCACTTTAGCAGTCTAAGTAACAACTAAAGTTAAGTCAAGTGCTAACTTAATAACACAAAATATCCTACATTTTAACTAATTTTTAGGAGAAGACAAAGATTTTATTAATGAATAAATAGAGTTACACGACTTTTTTACTCTTGATTTTTTGGTATAGCTAACATAGGTAAGATTTACTATCGAAAGACCTCGTCATTCCGCTGCTTGTTAGCGGATGAGATACCGCGAATGAATCCATAACTACACGAACATTGCAATTTGAGTCTACCAGGAGGGCAATGCCTCTTATTCAAGTACCCTCTTCTTGTCATCCCAGTGCGTGACACTGGGATGGCTTTGTTGCATCGCTCAAGTGAAAAGAACTGGCAGTTACTGACAAAATTCATTATA
>NZ_JAPQLK010000133.1:14128-14220 GCF_028981785.1 Wolbachia endosymbiont of Drosophila leontia | reverse complement strand
GACATATAGCACTGCACAAAATACATCATACAAATCAAGTTTCCTTGGTTTTGTTTTCTTTCTGCTACTCCCCAGTATTGGTCTAATTTTTT
>NZ_JAPQLK010000133.1:2990-14104 GCF_028981785.1 Wolbachia endosymbiont of Drosophila leontia | reverse complement strand
CTTGGATAGCTTTTTTGCATAGATATACCTCTTTCTTAACTATGCTTATTTTACCTCATATTTTCGAGATCCTTAACAGGTTCTAACGTAAAAGACTCTCGGAAAAATGAAAAACCGCAGTAAATTGACAAAAGACCATTGGAAATTAGCATACTTACCAGAATAAGTATAAACCCTAATAGACAATTTTTTGGCGAACTAAGTTTAAAAAGATCCCTTACCTTCTGTTTATTATAAATGGTTAGCAAAATTGCAACTGAAGCCGGAACAAATGTTGTTAATAATGTTATGTCTTTGAAAGGTAAGCACCAAGCTATAATGCACAATTAATAGTGGTTAAATTCATGCACACGCCTATCAATTCCTCTTCTCCATTATTGATCTTTATTCATAAATTGTCAATAAAATACTTCTTCAGGGATGAATAGAATATTTTTTCTTTTTGAATTGCTATTGATAGTTTAATTTTTATATGTATTCCCTTTCACAACCGTTTGTCATCCCAGTGTCACGTGCTGGGATGACAGTAGGAGAGCTGCTTGCATGGCAAGAGGAAGACACTGGGGTGACATCAACTAAACTTGTCCAAATATGAGCGATGCATTAGTGCCACCAAAACCAAACGAATTAGAAAGTGCATATTGAATTTTATGCTCCTGAGCTTTAAACGGTACAAAATTTAAATCACATCCTTCTGAAGGCTTGTGTAAATTTAAGGTTGGCGGAATAATTCCATTATTTAACGCAAGAATACTGAATATTGCTTCAACGCTCCCTGCAGCACCAAGTAAATGTCCTATAGAAGATTTAGTTGAAGAAACAGGTATTTTATAAACGTAGTCACCGAATAACTGTTTCATTGCTATTACTTCAATTTTATCTCCAAGTGGCGTTGAAGTTCCATGTGCATTGATATACCCTACTTGATTGGGATTAATTTGCGCGCTCTTTAAAGCAAGCTGCATTGCCTTAAATGCGCCTCTTCCTTCTGGATGTGGTGCTGTAATGTGGTGCGCATCTCCTGTGAGTCCGTACCCAACCAGTTCAGCATGTATTTTTGCCCCCCTTTTTTTTGCATGTTCGTATTCTTCCAACACCAATATACCTGCTCCTTCACCCATAACAAAACCATCGCGTTCTGCATCCCATGGTCTTGAAGCTTCTTTGGGTTTATCATTGAATTTAGTTGATAACGCTTTCATAGATGCAAAACCTGCAATTCCAACTCTACACAGTGCACTTTCTGCTCCACCTGCAATCATAACATCTGCTTCACCAAGTTTTATAGTTCTTGCTGAGTTTATGATTGCATGCGCACCTGTTGCACATGCGGTTACTGCTGAATCGTTTGAACCTGTAAATTCGTATTTAATAGAAATATGGCCAGATATCAAATTTATTAGACTTGCAGGGACAAAAAATGGACTGACACGTCTGGGCCCTTTTTCCTGCATGGTAATAACATTTTCTTGAATTGACGGAAGACCACCTATACCAGAGCCAATAGTCACACCAACACGTTCCCGATTGATATTTTGGCTTTCCAAAATTAATGAATCATCTACTGCCTGAATAGCTGCTGCAATACCGTAATGGATAAAACGATCTGTCCTTTTTGAGTCTTTCTCAGAAATATAATCTAGTGGATTGAAATGGTGCTCAATGTTGTCTGATTGCAACAGCACCTGCCCTGCAATTTTGCAAGCAAGATCAGAAGAGTCAAATCTATCCGTACTGATTGCTTTTATGCCAGACTCACTTTTTATTAGCCTTGACCAAGTGTTGTCAACATCTGCCGCTAGTGGGGTGATTAAACCAACACCAGTGACTACTACTCTTCTGCTCATTTAACACTAACTATTAGCCTTTTTTATTATTAATATAGTCAACTATTTGCTCCATAGTTTCCATTTTTTGTGCGTCTTCATCTGGAATTTCTATTCCAAACTCTTCTTCTGCTGCCATGATGATTTCAACTGCATCTAAGCTGTCTGTACCATGCTCCGAAAGCTTTGAAGAGCTGTTGAATTTCTCTACATCCTTACTAATATGCTCTAGTATAATCTTTTTCACTTTTTCTTCTATGTCTTCCCTAGTGCTCTTTGCTAGTTCGCTATTCACATTTCTTACCAAAAAAATAACCTATTCTTTGATGTTATAAAAAATTTTTATGTTTGCAATATCTTTTATAACTGGTAAACTACAGTAAAGTTTTCTACTGCCCTAGCTGGCTAGCGTTACGTGCTAAACAATTAACAATTCAAAAATGCTAGACGAAACAACAAAAAATTTGCTTATTGTAGAAGTAAATAAACTCTTACCCGAAAATAGCGAGAATAAGCTTATATTAGCTATGCGTTATATACTCCTTGCTCCTGCAAAACATATACGCTCCTTTTTAGTCGTAGCTTCATCGCGAGTGTTTAACGCGGAAGCTAAAAAAGTAATATCAGTTGCTGCAGCAATTGAATTTGTTCATGCTTACTCTCTAATTCACGATGATTTACCGTGCATGGACAACAGTGATACTCGCAGAAGCCAGCTAAGCTGCCATAAAAAATTTGATGAAGCAACAGCAGTGCTTGCCGGAGATGCACTACTTACTCTGGCTTTTGAGGTATTATCTTCGTTAAATGAGAAACGCTGTGAGATCATAAAAGTTCTTTCTCAGGCAATAGGAATTAGGGGAATGGTGGGAGGACAGGCTTTAGATATTAACAGTGAGCATATAGATTTTAGCCCCCAACCCCCTGTCATGCAAGTAGCGGACACTGGGATCCAGAAGGCTTTGCCTACAAGCATTTCGTGCAAAAAGCCATGCGATAGTGGAGCTGAACATGAAATGGATTCCAGTGTCAGCTACTTGCATGACACTCTTTCTACCTTAAAACTACAACATTCGTACGGCTGTATGTATGACGCTGGAATGACGTCGGGCCAAGCTGATAAAATAAAAGAAATTCATTTGATGAAAACCGCAAAACTATTTGCAGCTTCATGTGAAATAGGTGCTATAATAGGGGATGCTACAGACAAGCAACGTAAAGCGTTATATAACTATGGAATAAATCTAGGGCTTATCTTTCAAGCTAAGGATGATATTGAAGACTACGAACAAGATAAAACAAATAACCTAATGTCTGTGCTTGGTAAAGGTGAAGTAGAGGACTATATAGACGGCCTCTTTAAACAAGGCTTGGATAATTTGAGTGCGCTTTCAGGGGACACTAATTATTTATATGATTTATTGAACCAAGTAAAGAAAGATGGTTAGAAAAATTATATTACAAATGCTTATTTCCGTAGTAACGATTCTCACTTTAACTTCTACTTTTGTGTGTACTATTGTCTATATAAACAAAGGTAAACCGGAAAAAAAGGACAAGCTTTATGAGATAAATGCCACGCATGGTGGTTTGATACAGACGATAGCATATTACCTAGTGAAGCCAATACTTGAATCAGCGCTTGACCGCTATATTGAAAAGCATGGGCTGACAGAATATTTAGAAGAAATGACGCAGCAAAAAGAAGAAGATTCAATAAATTTTTATGAAATTACTGAAGGCAGTGGCAGCAAGGCTTTTTGTGGCCTGGAAGTCCTATTGCAAATATATAAAATTTCTAATAATAACTTAGCAACACTCCCTAGCAAAGTTTCTGATGTTACTTTGAAAATAGGTCAAGATAACCTAAAAGAAGTGAGTTTAGGGGTAATAGGTATGAAAGAAGGCGGAGAGCGTGTAGTTACTATTGCCAATGATAACAAAATGAATTTTAATTCTTATTACGTCAAACTGATCGAAATAAAGGATAAATATCCCGACTCAGTAAATAATCTGATGGTTTTTAATGACTTAATTAACAAGACTGGAAAACAAGTAAGGTGCGGTGATGAGATATCGGTTAAATATAGCGTAAAGGAGCATAATGGAGAATATATAGCCAAAGATCAAACAGTGCAATTTAGGGTTGGCGATAAAAAAATACCACTTGCTATAGAGCTTGGAGTTGCGGGAATGAGAGCTGGTAATAAAAGAACTATTCTTTCTCCGCCTGACCTTTTGACTATTACTGACGATATGTTAATAAAAGACATAGATTATGATGAAGAAAATATCTCAATAATTGACTTAAGCTTAGATGTTAAGCAAGAGGTCGCAGCACACCATTCTACTGTTGAAAAACAGCCTAAAGAATATAGCTGAAATTTTAGGTCTACTGGCTGACCTTCTGAACACTTTCTATACTACTTAAAGTAGGCTTTTCGTTTTTCCTAAAGTATAAACTTAGATAAATCAAGCTGCTTCGAAATTGACTCAAGTTTATCTTTTACATACTTGCTGTCTATAATGAATTTTTCGCTATTTTTCTCAGAAGCAATGAAACTTATCTCATCTAAAAGCTTCTCCATAACAGTGTGAAGCCTTCTTGCGCCTATATTTTCCACTTGCCTATTAACTGTAAACGCTATTTCAGCTATGGTTTTTATACCATCATCAGTGAACTCAAGTGTCACATTTTCTGTTTTCATTAAAGCTATGTACTGCTTTAACAAACTAGATTCTGGTTCCTTTAATATTCTTATTAAATCTTCTTGAGTAAGTGCCTTAAGTTCTACCCTGATCGGTAATCTGCCCTGCAATTCCGGTAAGAGGTCAGATGGTTTAGACTGATGAAAAGCACCAGATGCAATAAATAATATATAGTCTGTTTTTACATGGCCATACTTAGTTGTAACAGTTGTTCCTTCAAGTAATGGTAACAGATCGCGTTGCACTCCTTCTCTGTTTACTTCACCTTTTACTTCTGTACGCGCTGCAATTTTGTCTATTTCATCCAAAAACACTATACCGTCATTACTAACAAGATCAATAGCTTCTTTGATTATCTTATCTTCATCCATTAGCCCTTCACTTTCTTCATTAATTAATATTTCACGCGCTTCTTTTACCTTCACCGTAATAGTTTTTGTTTTTTTGCTCCCGTTAAACATCTTGCCCATTATTTCTGTTACATTCATCACACCAACTTGCCCACCTGGCATACCTGGTATATCGAAAGTAGGTAACATACTCTTGCTCTCTCTGACGTTAATAGAAACTTCTCCGTCCTCAAACTCTTTATTCCTCAACCTTTCTCTAAAAATTTTTTTACTCTCTTCGGTTGCATTTTCGCCTACCATAGAGTTTACTATTGTTTTCTCAGCTAAAATTAAAGCCTTTTTAGCTAAGGCTTTACGGGCTTTCTCTTTAACTAAAACTATTGCTGCATCAACTAAATCGCGTATTATCGAATCAACGTCACGTCCAACGTACCCTATTTCAGTAAACTTCGTTGCCTCAATTTTTATGAACGGTGCACCGGCAAGTTTTGCTAAGCGACGAGCTATTTCAGTTTTACCAACCCCTGTATGACCGATCATCAATATATTCTTAGGTATGATTTCATCACGCAATGGAAATGGAACCTGATTGCGACGCCAACGATTTCTGAGCGCAATAGCAACAGCACGCTTTGCATCATCCTGTCCGATTATGAATCTATCCAATTCCTTAACTATCTTCTGTGGTGGCAGGTCATCTAACAAAACTTGAGTGCTGTCATTAACTTGAACATCGCTGTCATTTGAATCAAAACCACTCTTAGTATCTTTATAGAGGTTATCTTTTTCATCGTAGGTGTCACTACTACAAGACCGCCCTTCTGAAAGGGTTATGGGCTGATTGGAAAAATTGGTGCATAAAGTTTTTTGCTTGGAAGACATATCACTCCTCTATCTTTTCAATAACTACATTATGATTTGTATAAACACATATATCGGCAGCTACCTTCATAGCCTTTTTCGCAATTTCCTCTATTGATATTCCTTTAATATCAATTAAAGCTCTTGCTGCAGATAGAGCAAAATTTCCCCCAGAGCCAATAGCGGCGATTCCATCTTCAGGTTCAAGAACATCACCTGTTCCCGTAATTACTAATGAAATAGATTTATCTGCAACGATCATCATAGCCTCTAATTTCCTCAGATATTTATCCATTCTCCAGTCTTTTGCAAGTTCAACACATGCTCTCATTAATTGCCCTGGGTGCTTATCAAGTTTAGATTCTAGTCTTTCAAAGAGAGTAAATGCATCAGCTGTTGCTCCAGCAAACCCAGCAATTACAGAATCACCAGAAAGACGCCTAACTTTTTTTGCTCCGGATTTTATAACAGTGTGGCCCAGTGAAACTTGTCCGTCACCTATTACTACTACACTTTTATCTTTTCTAATTGACAGTATAGTAGTGCCATACATTTTACTGTTGTCGTGTTGAATCATTTTTCTATCACTTTAAACAAGAATCCCATTATACTTTAATCTTTAGTCAAATTTGCTAAATATGTTTAATTATAGCTTATAATATAACACCTTCCTTATAACATTTAAAGTGTAGATGCAAAACATAATTCACCCAGATTTGGAAAAAAGTATAAATAATTGGTTTGAGGCAAAATTTAACGGCCTTACATTGCCATTTTATAGCTCTATAGATCTTAGAAACTCCAGCTACAAAATTGCCCCAGTGGACGCTAATTTATTTCCTGCGGGGTTCAATAACTTAAGTGAAGAATCAAGAACGATGGCAGCAAGATTGATAGAAAGCTACTTTAAAAGACATCAATACAAAAAGGTTCTTATAATACCGGAAAATTATACACGAAATAAAATGTATATAGAAAACGTATTTGCTATAGAGAGAATACTGCAACTGGCTGGTTTTGAAACTAAGATTGGCCTCTTTCATAATGAAACGTACAATTTAATAGAACCGTATGAAGCTATTGTGAAGGAAACCTCTCTATTAAAGACAACTTCAGGATTTGTGCCTGATGTTATTATACTGAACCGTGATATGACGAGCCACATTCCAGACACGCTAAAAGACGTAAAGCAAGATATAGTACCAAGCCCACTATACGGTTGGCATAGCAGGCAGAAATTTAAGTATTTTGAAATCTATCAAGAATTAGCGTCCGAGTTTTGTAGCGAATTTAAAATGGACCCATGGCTAATTTCTGTGCTTACAGAGAGCTGTGATGGAGTTGATTTTGATGATGATTCATCACTAGGAGCAGTAGCAACTAAAGTTGACCAAATATTATCTCTAGTGCAAAAAAAATATGAGGAATATGAAATAAAAACACAACCTTACGTTTTTATCAAAGCAAGCAATGGCACATATGGGATGGGCATTATAACAGCAACAAGTGGAGAGGAAATATTAAACCTCAACAAAAAAAAGCGTCATAAAATGAAAAAGATAAAAGAAGGAATAGCAATCAATAGTGTTATTATACAAGAAGGTGTACCAACCATTGACGTATTTAAAAGCAGTTCTGCAGAACCGCTAATATACCATATAGGAGATACTCCAACATGTTACTTATACCGATGTAATAGCAGGAAAGATGTATATTCCAGCTTAAACTCCATTGACTGCGAATTTTATGACGTTAGCAAAATAGTGGAAGAGAAACCTCTAGCACTTTGGAATATAGTTAGTAAATTAGCAGTGTTAGCATTAGCGGTAGAAATAAGGTCTTTTCACCTCTAACCCTTACATTCCCACAACGTTGCCATTGGGGAGACCACTACCATCATAATCGTGCCTAATATGATTAGCGCCATCAAGTTCAGTGGAAGGATCATCATTGATAGGTTGATTAAACAGTTTATCAAACTGAACTACCAAGAATACTGCACTATATATTATGCTGACTGTTACGCTTAAGTTGAAATTATAGATTATACCATTACCTAAGTTTATTGGTATAGTTGGAGTCTCTATCCTTCTTAATATGAAGTTTAATAAACCTAACGACAAAGTTAATGTGCTGATAATGAGGTCCTTCTTACACTCAGCAGACTTTTCAGGATCCTTATTATCTAGGTATTTTCTCCATGAATAATAGTAACTTATAGGTTCCGAAATAAACAGAAATAGGATCGTTGATGTTAAGCTAACATAACTTATTACATCTGCATTACCTCTAGCCAAAAAATGTATGACTTCCAGCATCATCAACGCTTCTATGGTGCTATTTGTAAGACTAGCCGATTTACCCAAAATTTTTGCTAATTCTTTTTTACCTTTAGGATCTTTATAATCTTTTACCAAATCCCGTAAGATAAATGCAGAATGGACAATGTATAGGGTAGATGTCGGAAATTTCACCCATCGGGCAACATTCTTTACAAAGGAGATATTGGATCTGTTATTGTCAATAAACTCACAGCAAAATTGCAGTGAAATCTTACACAATAGGGCTGTTAAACCTGTTGTGATGCAGATTACCTTCCTGAAATCATGATTATAAATATCATGCACCTTTTGTGCGGGCGTGTTGGATTCCTTTTTTGGCATGAAATAGTTAATAACTCCCTATTATTCTATCACATCAAATCCTAAAAGAAAAGCTCTATAAATCAGGACTTTAAGGGAGATTTATGCACAAATCGGCTAAGCATTTTATAAACAAAGAATCGGTACTGAGAGTTGGCACGCGAAAGTAATATCCATCCTTGATAATTGCTTTATATTCTATATCAAGTTCAACTAGAGTTTCTGAATGCTCAGAAACAAAAGATATAGGTGATAGAACTACAGGTACACCATCAGCTTTTGCGCGTAATAGCTCACTTTCAGTGCTTGGCTCTAGCCATTTTACAGGACCAATCTTACTCTGATAGCATATTGACCAATCTAAGTTATTGATAGCTAACTTTTCTACTATTAACTCTACGCTTCTTTCTACCTGTGAAGCGTAAGGGTCGCCCTTTTTAATGATACTAAGAGGTAAGCTATGGGATGAAAATAGGACTCTTGGTTTACCGATTTTGCTAGCCAATTTATGGTACTTAGCTATCAGATTAGCGTGAGCTTCAATAAAATCTTGGTTATCATAATAACGGTGAATCATTTTTGTATTGCATTTTAGGCCATATCGTTTAGCATTTTTTTGCCAATTCTCGATGGATGACAGAGTTGTGGTAGTTGAATATTGAGGGTATAGTGGCAGCAGAATCACTTCATCAGGATCAAACTGTTTTACACTTTCAATAACTTCGTCAGCAAATGGACGCCAATAGCGCATGCAGATGAATACCTTGTGTACATGGTTTCTATCTTCGTTCAATTTTAGTTCTAAAGCATTAGCTTGCATTTTTGTATTCTCTAGAATTGGCGATTTACCTCCAATTTCCTCGTATATTTTTCGTGCAGTATTTTCTCGTTTCGCAGATATAAACTTTGCTAAAAGAAACCGAAAGGGATTCGGTAGATTGATTATTCTCCTGTCATAAAAAAGGTTGAATAAAAAAGGACGGACCGCATTTAGTGAATCAGGCCCGCCAAGATTAAATAAGATAACTGCCTTTTTCACCTACGCACTACTACAACAAGTTACTTTCGGGGTACCTATAAAATTAGCTACACACTCATCAAATTTAGTTATAGGCACTAAATTTCTCACATTTGCATACAATAAGTAGCCAAATCTCTGCATGTTACTCTGTGTGGATTCAAAACTTCTATCAAAAAACAGATCAACACAAAAACTTGGCACGGTTTCAAGAAGTTCAACAGCAGCTAAAGATAGCATTATACAACTTTGCAGGACCTTCAAAAGAACCTTTAGAGGGAAAAGTAAAACTTTAACGAAAAGAGAGGTGCTACTCGTTTCATTCAGTGGTTGCCCTGAATTGGGCGAATTATACTCGATGTGTTTTCTATTTTGATCAAAAATAGGAAATTTTATAGTATCTTTCTTAAATTCCGCGTCTATTTCTTTTCTACTGTGGTTAGTGATTTTTTCCATTAACTTCTCACGCAGATGAAAAGTTCTGACAATAAAACATGTGGCAATCATTAAGGCAGCACATAAAAGTGCGCATTGCATGAGGCTCATACTGCCTAGCATAGCTGGCAGTGCAAAACAAACAAGCGGTGCTATGATTGTCATTTCAAGAAATGGAATAGTGTTTCTTTTCATTGCAAAGGCAGCACCTTCTTTTAATTTTGTATTATGATGTGAACTATATTCCAAATAACTTAAAAATGCCAGACTAAAAGTCAAGAACCCTTTTGTTCCACACAAAAGCGATGACTTAAAGTTACTTACTAATTTTTTAGTAGTAGATTCAGCTTGTTTAGTAGTGTTATTTTTACAACATTTACCCATACAATACCTCCTTGATGATTTGTCCTTAGTTATAGATAAAAAATCACTTCTATGAAATTAAAATTTGTAATAAAATAAATCTATAAATGTACTATTCTATATAAGGAAATAATATGGCAATTGAGAAGACACTTTCAATCTTAAAACCTGATGCAGTAAAAAATAATATTACAGGCAATATAAATTCCTACATCGAACAATCTGGGCTGAAAATCACAGCACAAAAAATGATGTTACTAACAAAAAAACAAGCAGAGCTGTTTTATGAAATTCATAAAGATAGGCCTTTTTTTGGGGAATTAGTAGAGTTTATGACCTCTGGTTCTGTGGTAGTTCAAGTTTTAGTTGGTGAAAATGCAGTAAGTAAATACAGAAAAATCATGGGAGCTACCGATCCAAAGCAGGCAGATAAAGGCACAATCAGGGGTGATTTTGCTGATAATATTAGTGAAAATAGAGTTCACGGCTCAGATAGTCTAGAAAATGCTCGTAAGGAGATAGCTTTCTTTTTTGCTGAATGTGAGTTGGTGTAGTCAACTCAGATTGGCGTCATCCAAGTAGCTGACAACATAGAAACGAAAAAACTTCCTTGACAAACCTCGCCAGCCCCCTTATCATGAAACTGAAGCTATTGTATTTGCTTTCGCCAATCTGCAGATTAAAAGGTAGGGATTACTTAATGTATCGGCGTCTTGTGTTCAATTTTTTGCATTATATAGATGCTGTATGTCTTTACAAAACTTCATCTACATCTAGATTTTTATCTAAATAAGCTGAACGCGCTTATAAAGCGTTACAAGACATCAAAAAATGCCAATGCTCGACAGAGATAGTAAAAGACTAGCTAACTCGGGGATTCTTTGTCTTTTTTTCTGCTTAGTAAATTTCT
>NZ_JAPQLK010000133.1:130-2940 GCF_028981785.1 Wolbachia endosymbiont of Drosophila leontia | reverse complement strand
CGTTTAAAACATAAAAAACGCCAATATTTTAAAGCGGATAATAACCCCAGGGCTTCTTTTGCCTTTTTTTTCATTTGGTAAATTTCTTAATATTTATAGCTAAAGTAATTTAAAAGTCCGTGAAGGGTGTCATGCCAGTGCTTGACACTGGCATCCAGTTTTCCATATAATCTCATCAAAAATGTTTATTTTCTAGCTACTTTTATACTTATCAACCCAGTATGCTTACTTACAATTAAAATTTCTGGATCCCAGTGTCTGGGCACTGGGATGACAGCTAGCCTGACAACCGTCATCCCGCTACTTGTTAGCGGGATCTAGAGATACCGAGAATGAATCGCGGTATGACGTAGGACTGCTGTCATTCCAGTCTGGAATCTAGTTCTTATTGTACACTTACTTGGTAGAGTTAAATTTCCTGGATCCAAGTAGTCGGCTACTCGGATGACAGGAGAAGGTACTGCCGTCATAAAGGAACCAGTGTCAGCTACTTGGATGATACCTTTTTTCTACTTAGTTTGGGTTATGCAAGAAGTCTATTATAATCAGGCTTTAAGTGTGCGGAAGTAATTTTTTTCGTTAAAGTAAAAAATTTTTTCTATAGCTGATCAAAGTGGGATCAAGAGAAACTTACCACTTTCTTTACAAAGGGTTTGATGTTACCATTTGACTGCCTATTCTGAATTTATTGAATGAACGTTAACATAAAGAATCTAGTTCATGCTTTCTCTAAATTGCCAAGTTTAGGGCCATCATCATCACGCAGGTTAGTTATACATTTACTCCAAAACAAAGAAAAAGTTATGCTACCACTTGCATCTTTGATTAAAGAGCTAGCAGATCTTATAATAGAGTGTGAAGTTTGCGGAAATCTAGATACTAAGTCACCTTGTTCTATTTGTACTAACCCAAAACGTGACACTAAGTTACTGTGTGTAGTAGAAGAATTAGGTGATCTATGGGCGTTTGAAAAAGGAAATATATATTCAGGTTTATACCATGTTTTGGGTGGCAGATTGTCTGCAATAAATGGCATAGGTCCAAAAGAACTCAACCTTGACACTATTCTGAAAAGAGTGACAGAGTCTAAAATTGAAGAGATAATTATCGCAATTAATCCGACATTAGAGGGCCAAGTTACTGCACAATATATAATTGAATTGCTAAAAAATTTGGATGTGAAAATATCACGCCTTGCTTGCGGCATACCAATGGGCGGAGAAATTGACTACCTTGATGAAGGAACGCTGAGGATAGCACTTACTTCAAGACAAGAATATGAGTTAAATATAAAATAAGACATGTGCTTAAAAAAACTTATATCGCTAATAACATTCAAAAAGAAAAAAATAGTGCCACCACTTAAAGTGGTGGCTTGGGAAAATGACCACCTAAACTATAAGCAATTTTCAGGTAAATTCAATACTATAATTAAAACAATTGATCAGTCTTTTACAATAATATCTTTGGAAGGATATGATGGATGGGGCAAGACGTTTTTTTTGAAAGAATGGGTAAAAGAGTTAAAACAGCAAAATGAAATTGCAGCTTATTATAGTGCATGGGATATCAATGCATTGGACCAACCACTGCCTTCTTTTTTAAATTTCCTATTTGAAGATTTATTTGTATCGTATAAAGTAAAAAGAAGTGTTATACAACAGTTCAAGAACATAAACCAAGAGCTATTTTCTCTAAACACACTAGGAAAGCTGATCAGTAAATCTCCACTTGCTATGCTTTCAGTATTTCTTGATGCTGCAAAAGAGGCTGATAAAAAAGACATAGGTTTTGTCTTGAGTGAATTAAGTCTTCTCCAAAGAAGAAAAGAGAGTACTAGAGATTTTAAAACACAGTTAGCGGATGTGGTTAATAAAATCAGAAAAGACAAAAACATTTATATAATGGTGGATAATCTTGATGTGTGCCGTCCTAAATTCGTTGTCGATTTTTTGGAATCTATAAAGTATATGCTTGATGTGGAGGGGCTGGTTTTCATTATTTCTGTAAGTAAAGATAAGAGTAATGTACAAAGAGCAATCAGCACAATACTTGGACCAAATTTTGACCTAAAATCTTTTACTGATCTCTCTTTACATTTGCCAAAACAACCGATAGAAAAATTTACAAAAGAACTATTTGAAAATATTAAATTACCGAAAAAGTCAAAAAATTTGATTGTAGATAGTTTTATATTTTATGCAGAAAGCCTGTCACTATCGTTAAAAACAATAGAATACTGCGTAAAAAAAATAAAGCTGTGTCTTCTGAATCACACAAGAGAAGAATTACCTGATCCGAATTTGTTTTCATTTTTGGTAATACTGCAATCGATAAATATTGATATATATGAGGAATTAGGTTTTTCATATCAAAGAGCATTGGAAAAAATTGAAAATGAATATAAATCTTTAGTTCTAAATGGTCAAGAAGAATGGGAAAAACTTAAAACCTCTCTAGAAACTGCTTTTGCAGAGAGGGAGTCAAAAATTAACAAAGCTATAAAGGATATACTATTTTGAAAAGATACCCTACCTTTACATACACAAAGATAGGGTAACATTTGATTAACGCCCTTTTACTATGTCATTACCTTGTTCAAACTTTCTGATTAATTCGCTTACATTGACATTAGATAATTTTTTACCTGCAGATTTGTCATTATGTGAAGCATCAGGTTTACGAAGGTCTTCCTTACTGTTACTCCTAGTAATATTACATCTAACAATGTTTGAATTATTAGAACCTGTTTAAAATCTTCGTAATAGGAGAGAAATGAAGGAAAGGACAATCATTTGCAAGCTGGTGTT
>NZ_JAPQLK010000133.1:0-97 GCF_028981785.1 Wolbachia endosymbiont of Drosophila leontia | reverse complement strand
ACATTTTTCTAACCAAGCAAAAGATCGCTCAACAACCCATCTCTTTGGCAATACAACGAAAGAATGTAATTCACTTCGCTTTATTACCTCAACAGTT
>NZ_JAPQLK010000132.1:2067-4815 GCF_028981785.1 Wolbachia endosymbiont of Drosophila leontia | reverse complement strand
GCCAAAGAGATGGGTTGTTGAGCGATCTTTTGCTTGGTTAGAAAAATGTAGAAGATTGTGGAAAAATTGCGAACGTAAACTYAACACCAGCTTGCAAATGATTGTCCTTTCCTTCATTTCTCTCCTATTACGAAGATTTTAAACAGGTTCTAAGACAACTACCTTTAGCTCATCAGCTCAGTTATAAGCAAAATTTCTGGATTCCAGACTGGAATGACATCATCTGTTGTGCAATTTACCTTCAAAAATGAATGTTCGTACAGCTATGGATTCATTCGCGGTATAGATTCCGCTAACGAGTAGCTGAATGACGGTTTTTCAAATTGTAGAGCCACTTTAGCTATAGAACTCAATTACATAAGCAAACCTTACTTATTTTACTATCCCTGTTTACTTCCTGTAAAAAATATGTTACTAATGTATTGTATTTTGTAGTAGAATGGAGGAAATTTTGGCAGTTCCAAAAAGAAAAAAGTCAAAGTCAAGGCGTAATATGCATCGTTCTCATCATGCTATTGAGCCTAAGAATGTTGTGGTATGTTCAACAACTGGGGAATTCATGTTGCCTCATAACGTAGCAGTTGATGGCAGTTACAAAGGAAAACGGGTTTTCATCAAGCAACGGGCGGAGTGACTATTATGATATGTTACCTACGGTCAATAATAATATAGTTATTGCACTTGACGCTATGGGGGGCGATTTTGCGCCTCTTTCCGTAATTCAGGGTGCTGGTTTTTTTTTAGACAACCTTGTTGACCCAGGCATTAAAGTTTTTTTTCATATTTATGGAGATAAGGAAGAAGTATCTCCTTTGCTTTTGAAATATAAAAAAGTAAGTAACAATTCTGAATTTACTCATTGTTCTGACAATGTCCTTGCAAATGATAAGCCATCTTTTGCGCTGAGACATCGTAAAGACTCAAGTATGAAAGCTGCCATTGAGGCAGTAAAAAAAGGTAAAGCTTTCGGAGTGGTGTCTTCAGGCAACACCGGAGCATTGATGGCAATTTCCAGATTTATTTTAGGAACATTACCAAACATTTATCGTCCTGCTATTGCCTCTATCTGTCCAACTAAGACAAAAAGCTTCGCTTTGCTTGACCTTGGTGCAAATGTTGATTGTAATGCCGACTCATTATTTCAATTTGCGTTAATGGGTAGTATATTTGCAAAAATAGCATTAAAAATTGACAATCCTGAAGTTGCTTTGCTAAATATCGGCACAGAAGAAGTTAAAGGTAATGACTCAGTGCGCGGCGCTTTTGAGTTGCTTAAAAACGCTCCAGGCATTAATTTCAAAGGATATACAGAGGCAAGTGAATTTTTAGAGGGTAATATAGATGTGATTGTTGCTGATGGTTTTGTTGGCAATGTAATGCTCAAAACGGCTGAGGCAACCGCTAGTACCTTTATCAATCTAATAAAGCAGGAAGTATTCAATTCGTGGATAGCGAAAATGCTTGTTGGTATATTGTTAAAATCCAAACTAAATAAAGCTTTAACGCGTTTTAATCCCAAAATTAGAAGTGGAGCTATGTTTTTAGGGCTGAATGGTATCATCATTAAAAGTCATGGAAATTCTGATGCTATTTCTTTTGCCCATGCCATAAAATTTGCAGTAAATGCAATTAGTGAAAATTTAAATCAAAAGATAATTAACGGGGTAAGTCATATTGAATAAAAGTTTCATATTAAGCACTGGATCTTACCTACCAAGAAAAATGTTGAGTAACAACGAAATTGCATCGATAGTTGAGACGAGCGATGAATGGATAAGGCAGAGAACAGGAATAGTTCAAAGGCATATAGCAGATGAAGGAGAACTAACGTCAGATCTAGCTGTAAATGCAGCAAAAAGTGCTATAGAAAAAGCTAAAATTTCAGTAGATGAAATTGACTTGATTATAGTTGCTACAACAACTCCTGATAAAACTTTTCCTAGCTGTGCAACGATTGTACAAAGTAAGTTAAAATGTAAAAACGCATTTGCTTTTGATGTACAAGCAGCATGCTCTGGTTTTATATATGCAGTTACAGTTGCTGATTCGCTCATAAAATCTAACAATAGAATTAAATATGCATTGGTTATAGGTGCTGAAATAATGTCTAGGATTGTTGATTGGGAAAATAGGTCAACTTGTGTACTCTTTGGTGATGGTGCTGGTGCAGTAATAATGAAATCAGCATGTCATTTTAACGTCATTCCAACAAATGATGCTGATACTTGGGTGGCAGAGAAGGGGGTTACAAAAGGTATAATTTCAACTAGCCTATATTCTGATGGCAATGTGGACATACTATGTACGAACGGAGGGATATCCTCAACTGGTGATTCTGGAAAAATATGCATGAATGGAAGAGAAGTGTTTAAACATGCAGTGGATAAGTTAACAGCCTCAGTAGAGGAAACTCTGAAATGCAATAATTTGAAAATCACTGATATTGACTGGTTAATTCCCCATCAAGCAAACATTCGTATTATTGAAGCAGTAGTAAAGAAATTAGATTTTCCTATAGAGAAAGTGATTAATACCGTTGATAAGCATGCAAACACCTCAGCGGCATCAATTCCACTGGCCTTAGACTATGCAATACAAGAATCAAAAATAAAATCAGGAAATCTGGTACTGCTGATTTCAATAGGTGCAGGCCTGACCTGGGGTTCCGTGTTGCTGCACTATTAGAACCTGTTAAGGATCTCGAAAATATGAGGTAAAATAAGCATAGTTAAGAAAGAGGTATATCTA
>NZ_JAPQLK010000132.1:0-2017 GCF_028981785.1 Wolbachia endosymbiont of Drosophila leontia | reverse complement strand
CTTCATTTCTCTCCTATTACGAAGATTTTAAACAGGTTCTTAGCGGGATCTCTTGTTAGCGCCGCGGCGGCATGACGTAGAAGCTATACTTTTATGCTCACCAACTTAGCTGGATCCAAGTAGTCAAGCTACTTGGATCTGCAAATTGCAATGTTCGTACAGCTGCGTGCTTGACACCGGGATTTAGTGCAGCTACCCTAAACTGGAAGCTCATCTTGCTATTCTTGGCTGAAAGGAACATATTTTTAGAATAATGAAAACAATCAGCACTTTAATTCAAGAGGGATCGGAGTTATTATCGTCACATAAAGTTGAATCACCACATTTAGATTGTGAAATCATCATGCAGCACGTACTTGGAGTGGAAAGATCATTCATAATTATGAACCATGCTGATCAAGTGCCGATGGAGAAAGAACTTTTATTTTGGAAATTAACAAAAAAAAGAGCGGAAAGATATCCAATATCGCAAATAATAGGTAATCGTGAGTTCTGGAGTAAAAATTTTATAGTTAACCAGCATGTTTTGGATCCAAGACCAGATAGTGAAACATTAATCTCAACAGTGTTAAAATATTACCCAAATAAAAAGCAGAGACTAAAAATTGCAGATTTTGGTACAGGCACAGGTTGTTTATTGATATCCGTACTTAGTGAGTATGAATATGCCGTTGGTATCGGTTTTGAAAAAAGCTTGGAAGCATACAAAGTTGCCTATCAGAACACAAAGAAACATGATCTTCTCAGCAGAGCCAAAATATTTCCAAGCTCATGGACAGAGTGCAGAGGTTCATTTGATCTGATAATTAGCAATCCTCCATATATTAAAAGAAGCAAATTAAAAGACTTACAAGCCGAAGTGCAAAAAGAGCCAAGAATTGCTCTTGATGGTGGAATTGATGGTTTAAACTGTTACTTGAGTATTTTTCCAATATTGAAAAAGTGCCTTAAAAAAAATGGGTTTGCAATATTGGAGATAGGTGAAGATCAAAATGATATTGACAAAATAATACCCTCATACAAATTAGCTTTTCAGGAATATGTACATGATTTGGCAGGAATGAAGAGGTGCATTGTTATGCAAAAAACATAGCTAATGTTTTCTTCCTTCATCCCATATTATCCTATGTCATCCCAGTACCCTCTAGCTAGTCATCCAAGTAGCGTGACTACTTGGATCTATATTTACTATGGTCAAGGCATAGGATGACAGGAACGGTTTTATGCATTTTTTAAAAGGGCAACATGTTTAAGCTTTGCTGGCAAAGTGGAAAGTAAGGCCAGCCTCTATACCGTGTGTGTAAAACGATGTATTACCTATATTTATATCTTCTTTTGCTGCATTTGCTGGTTTACTCTGATCATCAAGCTTCTTTTTATCCCTGTTATTAGGATCATCTATAATTTCTCCAAGCGCATCCGTTGTAAGTTTAAGACCATCACCAATAACACCACCAATAGCACCAAAACCTCTATATCCGATATGCATATTTACATCTTCGTTTATGTGATAATCAAGGCCAGCTTTTAATTGACCTGCGGGTCTTATTGACGATTTTTCAAACATTGTCATTCTTGTTGCACCGACTCCAACCCCAACATAAGGAGAAAAAGAGAAACGGTCACTCTTCCAATGATGATAAACATTTGCCATTAGAGACATGTTTTCAATTTGGTCATGATTAACTGTAGCACTATAGATACAAGTTTTTTTACCAGCATCCTTACCAATGTCCTTTAGGTATGAAACAGTTATTTGACTACTTGCTAAACCAATATTAGAACCTGTTAAGGATCTCGAAAATATGAGGTAAAATAAGCATAGTTAAGAAAGAGGTATATCTATGCAAAAAAGCTATCCAAGCGATATAAGTAAAGAACAATTTGAAAAAATTAGACCAATACTGGAGAGTAGCAGAAAGAAAANAAAACCAAGGAAACTTGATTTGTATGATGTATTTTGTGCAGTGCTATATGTCCTAAAAAGCGCCTGCCAGTGGAGAATGCTGCCAAAAGA
>NZ_JAPQLK010000131.1:8651-17820 GCF_028981785.1 Wolbachia endosymbiont of Drosophila leontia | reverse complement strand
CCAGTATTGGTCTAATTTTTTCAAATTGTTCTTTACTTATATCTCTTGGATAGCTTTTTTGCATAGATATACCTCTTTCTTAACTATGCTTATTTTACCTCATATTTTCGAGATCCTTAACAGGTTCTTATAATAGTCCGAATGCGATAAGATATGTGTTTATGGCTATAGCAGGCCAGTAGCATATTACGGTCTGTTCGGATTATTGTAAAAAGAGCTATATTATTCATAAAAAAGTTGATCTACCAAAAATCAAGCCTTATGTAGTGGAATATCAATGGCTATTGTCGGAGATGCGGAAAAAAAGAAGTAGCAAGTTACCAAAAGGTGTTATGCCAGATACATTTGGTCCAAGAGTTGTTTTGTGAAGTTGACAGAGTCAAGGAGAATGAAAGTTTTAAAAAATAGCATATTTTTTAATTATAAAAATTTGATATTAACTGTTGTTGGTTAATTGAGTAAAAACCAGTGAATGGTCACGTTAAAACATATTTTTAAATTTCTGCCAAAATCCTGGTTTATTATCATTAACCTTTGTAAATGTTATATTTAAACTGTATTTCGGATCATTTGGCACGTCGTATTTTATGCTAAATGTTGAAACTTTATCGTTGTTGTAAATATGTACATCATCATATGATAGCTTTGTTGTGTAACACTTTACATACTTCTGCTTATCATGCACTAAATCACCTGACTCCCTTTCTAGTTCCACAAATTTCGTTTTTTTCTGACATTCCTTCATTTTTATTAAATCCTTATCTGGTGATATTGAAACTGGCAACGTATTTCCAGCATATTCTTTAGCTAAAAGTTCACTTTGAGGATACATTTTTATTTCCCTGCCAAAATGTGAGTCTATGAAATTATTACTCCAAAATTTATCGCCAGAATGCACGTACTCATCAGTAGCATACGGCACCCCACCATAATTGCATTGAACTTTGTAATCTCCAACACCGTTGTTTTGAAAAAAATCATGAATAGCAGTGTAGCCACCGGCAGCATCATTTATATAATCCATTACTTTATTCCTTAAATTTTTAGTTCATTATATCATAATCATTATGCCAATCAATCAAAAAAGCTCTCCCTTGCTGTTTTTAAAACTGATTTTGAGCAAGCGCTCTCGATTAGTTGGGAGCGTATTTGTAAGATTGTGACATTCGTGCCTCCCAGTTTTTCACATACTGCTGAATCAATTCAGGATAATCTGTAATAATTAATAAATTTTCAGCATTTCCTTTTTTAGCTGTCTTACTAAGGTTAAATGACCCTGTGATGACTTTTTGATTGTCAACAATCATTATCTTATTATGAGCAATCTTTGGCTTATCATCGATCCAAATTGGTACTCCACCTGAAAATAATTCATTTATAACACTATATTTTGAGTAGAGTTGCGATTTATCTAAGATGACTTTAACATCAACACCGCGTTCTTTAGCATTTATCAAAGATTTTGCAACTGTTCCAAGAGTAAATGTATATTCTTGAACTAAGATAGATTTTTTAGACTGATCTATTACGTTGATTATCGGTACAGCACAATCTTCTCCAGGTGAAAAGCAAACCGTAGCTTTTGGGCAGGGCGAAAATATAAAACCCGCATAGTAATACAGAGAAAAACACATTAACAAGAATAAAAAGTGAAAAAGCCTCACAACAACCCACCCCCGGATATACGGCGATAGGCTACATTATAATTTAATCACCTGTCAATAGACTTCTTGCATAGTTTTTGGCAACAACCGTTAGAAACGAAAAAACTTACTTGACAAACTCCGCCAGCCCCCTTATCACGAAACCGAAGGCATTCAGTTATCTTCATCTGTGCAGATTAAACAGCAAGAAAACAACGTAGTTGGCGTCTTATTTTTGATTTTTTGCACTATGTGCACCTTATGTCTTCACAATATTTCTAGGTTTTTACCTACACAAGCTGAAACGCGCTTATAAGTCGTTTAAGACAGTATAGTACGCCAATTTGCAGGATTAGGGAGTGACAACTAGCTAACACGGGGTTTCTTTTGCCTTTTTTTCTGCTTAGTAAATTTCTTAAACATTTAAACTAAGGTGGGTTGCATTTAAAAGCAGCTAAATTGCAGTGTTTAAGACTTAAAAAATGCCAATGTTCTAAAATAGATATTAGCTGGGGCTTCTTTTGCCTTTTTTTTCGCTTGGTAAATTTCTTAATGTTTATAGCTAACATGAAGCTAAGTACGAACTTTGTTAAATACAACAAATGGTGTCATCCCTGTGCTCCTTTTTTTGTCATCCGAGTAGCTGACACTGGGATCTATTTTGCATGTAACTCCAATTGTGTTTTGGCATAAAACGCGACGCGTATTAGACTTATTTGCAAGCAAAGCTTGCTAGATCCAAGTAGTCAGGGCACTGGGATGACATCATAGGGACACTGGGATGATACCCTGACAATCGTCATCCCGCTACTTGTTAGCGGATGAGATACCGCGGCGGTATGACGGTTCGTGGCGGTATAATGAAGCTTGAAAGCGGATCACCTTTCACGACCCGTGTTTACTTCATTCACTTTAGGAGTATTAACAGGCGTTATTGCCGGGTTCTCAAGCTTTGTTGCCTGCTTCAAACCCTCGCTTACACTTTTGTCCTTTAAAATTTCATCAAGCTGCTTACTCTTTTGTTGCTCTTCGTTATTTGACGTATCTCTTTGAGCATCTTCTTTCATGCCACGAGCATTCTCTACATCCTTTTCACCTTCACCTAAAAATTTTTCTAATATTTTCTTAACAAAGCGCTTCAGAAGACTCAAAAACCCTTCTTCTTTTTGATTTTCTTGTGGTTGAGGCGTGGTATCTTTTTTGTCCGGCTCAGTGTTGAGCTTCTCTTTTATAGAACTCTTGCTCACTGAGGGATTAACGGTTTGTGAATCGTGCTCTGATGCTGTTTGCACAGAAGCTTCAGTAGTCTTTTTTTGTGTATTATGTTCAAGGTCTTTAACTGCTGTTGTAGTTTTTCTCGGAGTGTCTTGGAGTTTTTTGTCACTTTTTGGCTCTGCAACTTTTTCACTTGTGAAGATGTCCTTCCCTTTATATTGCTGGTCAAGCTCAGCAATTCTTTCAAAATCTTGACGTACTTTTTCATCTGCACGTCCTTTTTGACTTTCAAATTTCTGACTCAATTCTGCAACGTTTTTCATTTTGTTCTCAAGCTCCTTACTTTTCACAGCTTTTAGAGCCTCTGTTCCTTTTGCGATATAATTAACCTTCTCTTCTAATGAGGTACCTTCTGGAAAAGCACCTGGAGAACGTTCAACAACGTCTTTAAACTTTTTTTCAACACTTTCTTGAGATGTCTGGGCCATACCTATTACCTATTAAAGCATATCATATAACCAGTATATTAGCTCATTATATAAAAAACAGTTAACATAACTTGTGGTAAAGAGTGTTTATCAAGAACGTCCTTTTTATATTTTTTTTATTAAAATGCTATTTACTTATTAAGTTAAAATGTATAATTATATAAGAGATGAAAGATAGCTCATTAGCAGTAGTATTCGATTGGGATAACACCTTAGTTGACACTCAAGATAACATTTTTAATGCTATTAAGTATACCATAAACTCAATGGGGTATAGTAATAAAGCTGCTGATAGAAATTCCCACGAGTCGAGAAAGAGCTATATGGTCAATTTGTTTGGCGATCAGTGGAAAAAAGCAAATCAGATATATCAACAATATTTAGATGATGCGCTATTGCAAAACATCGCTCTGAATCAAGGAGTAGAGAAAATGTTGCAGACACTGAAAAGCCACAATGTTTATCTAGCAATAGTAAGTAATAAGAAAAATACTAATTTACGTAAAGAAGTTGCCTATTTTAAACTAGATTCCTACTTTGAAAGAGTGGTTGGGTCATGCGATACTGCAGAAGATAAACCATCTGCAACCCCTTTGTTATTTGCACTAGAAGAGAGTACGTTGCCTATAAATAGAGAAAATGTGTTTTTCGTTGGTGATAGCATCACAGATGTTCTGTGTGCACAAAACGCCAATTGTTTACCTATTATATACGGTCAATCAATAAGCGGTTATGAAGATTTGTTATGTTTTCAACATTTTGATAAGCTTACAAATTTTGTAATAAAGTATTTAGAAGATAGGTAATGACAGAGATTGCCAGCATAAAAAGGCGCTTTTGCGCATATTTAATAGATGTAGCAATTTTATTAATTCCAACTTTATTAATTATACTGCTATTAGAGGATTCTCCGTTGATCTTACATCTATCATACATGTGTGTAAATTGTAGTTACTTCACATATTTTATATCTTCAAAGACCCAAGCAACTCCAGGTCAACAGTTAATGAATATATGTACTATCAATTTAGATAATTCTAAAATAGACTTGAATTTAGCGTTTGACAGAAGCACTTCCCAGTTTTTTCTTCCTTTGTTAAACAGTGTAGTAGTTGTCCTTACTGAATTTTTGCAAGATCAGGAGGTATTAGTGAATGTCTTGAGTGCATTGAAAGTAATGATAGTGCTGCTCACCCTCTATTGGTATCTAGTTGCTTGTTTTTCTAAAAAGAAACAGACATACCACGACATGCTATTTAATACGGTTGTTATCAAAGGAGCTATTAAATGAGTTGCTATAATCATCGTTATCATATAAATTATGCTGATAAATTGAACTAAGGGAAGATTATGAATGAAGAGATAGTAAAACATTTGAACAAATTATTGACCAATGAGCTGACTTCTGTACGCCAGTATCTTTTACATTTTGCAGTGCTCAAAAACAATGGAATTAATAGACTTGCAGAAAAGGTAAAAAATGAGCTTAACGAAGAACTTGAACATGCAAGCAAGTTGGCAGAAAGGATTTTATTGCTTAAAGGTGTACCAAATTTTCAAGATACAAATGAAATATCAAAGTATGATGGAAAGTTTACAAAAGACACAATACGGAAAATCTTAGAAGCTAATTTGAAATTAGAGGGAAAAGGTATCAAGGATATCAAAGAAACGATTTCTATCGCTGAGAAAGAAAAAGATTTTGTTAGTGTAATGTTATTAGAAGAGATGTTAAAAAATGAAGAAGAGCACTTCCATTGGATTGAGAAACAGACCGATCTTATTGAGCTAATGGGTGTTGAAAACTATTTAAGAACACAAATATAGAGTGTTAAAAAAGATAGTATTTATTTTAATTATACCTTGCTCACTTCTTTTTTTATTAGGGTTATGGCAAATATTCAGATTGAACTGGAAGAATAATATTATTAAAAGTATGAGTCTTCCAGTGGTTCATCTATTGCCCAATAACGACCTTGAAAAATTTAACTATAGGCATGTCAAGATTGATGGGATTCTAAGTGATATGGAACTATATGTTTTTGCAGGGCAACACGGCTATCACGTGCTGTCTCCTATGTTGCTCACCACTGGACGTTACATGTTGGTGAATAAAGGAATAGTCAGAGAAAAAAAGGAGAAAAAAGTAAAAATTGAAAAAGTAGTTGCAGATGGAATTTTATATTGCGATAGCAATAAAAGTAAAAATTGGTTTATCGAGAACGATACTGCTTCGAATACATGGTTTAGCCTGAGTACAGAAGAAATTTCCAATGAGTTAGGTATTAAGCTAGAGAAGTGTGCATTGTGGCCGAACAATTTTGGCAGCAAAGTAGCTATACAGCCAATGAAGCATTTGGAATATGCAATCACTTGGTTTGCACTTTCCTTAACTTGGTTGATTATGTGCGTAATTTACTATAGGCAAAACCTCAATAAAGCTTGAAGCTTTCTGTACATAAAATTAGAAAAGTAGTTATTCATCTTTATCACTACCAAGGTCTTTTAACATACTGTAATTGCCTTTTCTGAATCTACTTTTTAAAGACGTAACTCCACTTTCGCTAATACCACTAAGGCTCAGTGCAGCTCCACCTAGCTGCAATCCTATCTCAGATGTTTCAGGAATAATTTTACTAGCTCCCAGATCTCTATAAACCTCCACATTACTCAGATCTGGTAAGCGTATTACAATATTTACATGCGGAAAATTTGCTGCAACTAAAGAAACAACTTTTTTTATAGTAACCTCATTCTTTATTGAAATAACGAGAGCTTGAGCTCTTTCTATTCCTACCGATTTTAAAATTTCACATCTTGTAACATCTCCAAGATATATAGGAAAACTATCACTTTTTCCTTCTTTGACTATTTTCGATTGAATATCTACAACAACGTAACTTAAATGCTCTGCCGTAAGCATTTTTGTTACCATATATCCCACTCTACCAAATCCAGCAACTATCACATGGTTATAAAGATCTTGTGTATCTGTTTCAACAGCTTCATCATCTAATATTGTTTTCTCAGTGCTAAATGAGTTTGCTATCCAATCTCCAAGCCCCGATAAAAGAGGAGTGAAAGCCATGGTTACTGTAGTTACCATCATAAGTACTTGAGCGATTTCACTTGGTAGCACATTTAGCTCATCTGCTAAGCGAAATAAAATAAACGCAAATTCACCGCCTTGTGAAAGCAGTAACCCAGCTTGTATAGCAGGTGCACTCTTAAATCCAAAAAATCTACACAATATATATATGATAGATGTTTTTAAAACGATAAGGATAACCGATAATAAAGTAATTAGTGGTAACTTATTGAGTAAAAGTTCGGTATTGATGGACATACCAACAGTCATGAAAAATAAGCCAAGAAACAAATCTTTAAATGGTAATACCGCGTGTTCCACTGAGTGTCTGTATTCTGTTTCTGCAACTAACAATCCAGCAACAAATGCACCTAATGCCAACGATAAATGGAATTGCTCAGTAATAAATGCTGCTCCTAATACTATTAAAAGCGTTGTTGATATAAAGACCTCATTACTTTCCATTTTAGCAATAACCGAAAATAAAGGTCTAAGCAATAATCTACCAGTTATAAATATCAGCACTAATGCAATAGCTGCTTGCACCAATGAACCTGCCAATGAGCTTATCAGGCTGTGCTCAGAATTGCCAGCAAGTAAAGGTACCAATACTATTAATGGTACTACTGCAAAATCTTGCATTAATAGTACTGCTATTGACAACCTACCAACCTGACTTGCTTGAGAACCTTTTTCTTGCAGAACCTGCAACACTATTGCTGTTGAGGATAGCGCAAGCCCACCACCAATAACTGTTGCTATATTCGTATTCACTCCGAAAGCAAGAGCGATGCACCATATTGCTACCATGGTAACTATAACTTGAAGAGAACCGAACCCAAATACATGAATACGCATAGCGATCAGGCGTTCAAATGTCAATTCAAGGCCTATAATGAATAATAGGAAAACTACACCAAATTCTGCAAGATTATCCATTGCTTCAGCTGAGTGTATCAGATTAAACCCATGAGAACCAATAACTGCACCTGCAACGAAGTAACCGAGCACTGGACTAATATTCATTTTCCAAAACGCTATGACTATAAACACAGCAGCAGAAAGCAAAATTATAATATCAAACAAATGCTGAGAGCCACTGTGCATGATATTTAACCTGTAGAATTAGACCATTTAATTGAGCAGCCAATACTTGATTTTTGGTCATTTGGAGAATTACCAGTTTCTGCAATAAATTTCATAGCTTGAAATAAGTCACTACTTCCTACTTCATAGCTTTGAACCTTTTCTTTTTTTGTGTTATTAAAACGTCCACGATAGCAAAGGTTTAAATCGGAATTAAAGCCAAAAAAGTCAGGAGTGCAAACAGCCCCGTATTCTTTAGCTATTTTCTGTGTACTATCAATTAAATATGGAAATGTAAACTTATTTTCCTTGGCAAAATTAATCATATTTTCAAAGGAATCTTCTGGATATTCGTTTACATCATTTGGCATTATTGCAACGGTGTTTACCTGATAATCTTTTTTCAATTGATCAACATCGCTTACCAGATTGCTAATAATTGACTGAACGTAAGGACAGTGATTGCATATAAACATTATAATAAGACTATTTTTTCCACAATAGTCACTTAATGCATAATATTCATTGTCTACTCCCAAAAGATTAAAATCTTTTGCAGTAAAACCAAAATCGACTTTAGGAGTATTCAGGGCAACCATAGACTATTATCATACCATATGTAATTTACGGTCTTATTATTTAAATGTCAAACGGTTTCTATGTATACTGTTTGCATATTCTTTTTTAGTATTATAATTATAAAACTTATGTTCATAACTTTCGAAGGAATAGACGGCTCTGGTAAAACAACACAATCTAAGCTACTTGCAAATCATTTTAAGCAAATTCACGGCGAAAATAATGTGGTATTGACTCGAGAACCAGGTGGCACTGATTTTGCAGAAAAGATAAGAGGAGTATTGTTAACGAATAATATTGATTCTATTTCTGAACTCTTGCTACTTATCTCGATGAGGCGCGAACATATGAAAAAATTAATATTACCAGCTCTTGCAGAAGGAAAAATAGTGATTTGTGATCGGTTTATTGATTCAACTATTGCATATCAAGGATATGGGTTTGGAGTTGACTTAGGGCTAGTAAGGGACTTACATAAGCTAGTGGAAATTAAATATCCAGATATTACATTCATTCTAGATATTGATGTTAAAGTTGGGTTAAATAGAGCAAAAGACAAGAATAAATATGAAGAAATGGATGTTAATTTTTACAATAAGGTCAGAAAAGGATTTCAGGAAATAGCCATAAAAGAGCCCGTTAGGTGCAGTGTTATCACTGGAATTGAAACAAAAAATGATAATCACGTACACAATGAAATTATTGATAAAATCACCTAGCTTGTGATAGAAAATTATCAATTTCAGGTAACATTATTTCATATGAATAACTTTTTGTTTGAGTAGCTAAAAAATCCTGTATTTTGTCTGGATCTTCTTCACTTATCATCTTATATGCCCTTGCGAGGTTCATTAATTCACTTCTATTTTTTTTATTGCTTACTTCAGTAATAGTAAAAAATTGATCAAAATGGTCTAAGAACCTGTTAAGGATCTCGAAAATATGAGGTAAAATAAGCATAGTTAAGAAAGAGGTATATCTATGCAAAAAAGCTATCCAAGCGATATAAGTAAAGAACAATTTAAAAAAATTAGACCAATACTGGAGAGTAGCAGAAAGAAAACAAAACC
>NZ_JAPQLK010000131.1:0-8601 GCF_028981785.1 Wolbachia endosymbiont of Drosophila leontia | reverse complement strand
TGCAACTCAAATAAAAGCTACTATTGGTGCAACTGTTGAGGTAATAAAGCGAAGTGAATTACATTCTTTCATTGTATTGCCAAAGAGATGGGTTGTTGAGCGATCTTTTGCTTGGTTAGAAAAATGTAGAAGATTGTGGAAAAATTGCGAACGTAAACTCAACACCAGCTTGCAAATGATTGTCCTTTCCTTCATTTCTCTCCTATTACGAAGATTTTAAACAGGTTCTTACACTAAAACAAACGTTTTTAATTAAGTTGCATAGAACCAGTGTCTGGGCGCTGGGATGACACCCCACTGGTGTTCCAAACTACAACGTTCGTACAGTTGTGGGTCAGGCTATAGGATGACAGAAGTTGACTTTATTAGCTATAGGTGGTATGACACTTAGTCAATTAAATAAGCAGATGATCTTAGCTACAAAAGTATTTTTTACCTCATTTGTTTTTGGATTTATTCTTTTTCCCTATTTTATAAAGCTTCTAAAAAAAATAAGTAAAGATGGGCAGCCAATTAGATCATGTGGACCAGAAAGTCATTTAATAACAAAAAAGAATGTACCACCTATGGGCGGAATAATAATACTGATTTCTTCTTTATTACCAATTTTACTCTGGGCTCAGTTAACACCAGAAATTTTGCTGCTGATATTGATAACTCTATTTTTTGCTCTACTTGGATTTATTGATGACTATTTAAAGTTAAAGGCAAATCACCATCGAGGTTTAAGTGCAAAAGCCAAAATACTTATTCAGTTTATTGTAGCTCTGGTTAGTATGTCTATACTTAAGCTAAACTCTGCTGAAGGTTTTACAAAAATGTTCCTATTTAAAGGAGTAATAATCGATTTTGGCTATCTATATCTCCCATTCGCTACATTTGTAATTGTCGGCTCTTCTAATGCTGTGAATCTCACAGATGGTTTGGATGGCCTTGCCGCAACTCAAGTCATCACTTCCTTTGCTTTTTTGGGGCTAATTGCATACATAACTCAAGCAGATATGAATATTACTTTATTCTGCATTGCATTTATAGGAGCTATTCTAAGTTTCTTGTGGTTTAACATACATCCAGCAAAAATATTTATGGGTGATGTTGGTAGCTTATCGATAGGCGCAGCTTTAGGGTTAACTAGTGTCCTAATTAAAAGAGAAATGCTTTTTGCCGTTATTGGAATAATCTTTGTAATAGAGACTCTATCTGTGATTATTCAGATATCATATTTTAAATATACAAAGTTTAAATATGGAGAAGGAAAAAGAGTTTTTCTTATGGCACCAATACATCATCACTTTGAGAAGAAGGGATGGTCAGAAAATGCAATCGTTATGAAATTTTGGATAATTTCTATTATCTGTTCAGTTTTTACTATAACTTTCTTATTATAAAAACCTATGAAATACCCAGACTTTACATTAGAAAATAAATTATCAGGAGTGATAGCAGGAGTGGATGAAGTTGGAAGAGGTCCGCTAGCTGGTCCAGTAATATCCGCAGCCGTAGTGTTTATTGATAGAAATACAATTATCGATGGAATCAACGACTCGAAAAAGTTGACTCCTCAATGTAGGCAAGTCCTATATGAAAAAATAACATCCGTTGCAAAATTTGGTATAGGAATGGCAAGCGTAGAAGAAATAAATTCATACAATATCTTGCAAGCAACAAAACTTTCAATGAAACGTGCGTTGATGGACTTGGACATAGAATTAGATTATGTGCTAGTTGATGGTAATCAACCACCTGAAGTGAAATGGCAAGTGAAATCCATAGTAAATGGTGATAATTTGAGTACATCAATTGCAGCAGCTTCAATCGTTGCAAAAGTTACGAGAGATCGGCTTATGCAAGAATTGCACAATAAGCATCCTGAATATAATTGGTATAAAAATAAAGGATATGGAACAAAAGAGCACCTTAACGCTATTGGCCTTTATGGAATTACAGAACATCATAGAAAAAATTTTGCACCCATATCTCGGGCATTATAGCCTTTAATCACTCACCCTTTTTTGAAAGGTATGTTTTCATTAAATAGGCAAACTGTACTCGATCCATTCCTTAAGGTAAACACTGAACTCACCCTTTCGATTATCAGGTAGTCGTCAACTGTACGGAAGTTTACTAAAGACTCATACCCTGCAGAATCAACCATAAAAACTGCCGGGAAATCAGAGTTTATTTTATTGAATTGTAGATATGTAAATTTTCCATCATCAAAAACCTTGATTGGTATTATTGACTGACTGCCTTTAACGTGCGAGATGGAATAATTAAAATTTAAGCCTTTCTTTACAACTTCAATATCGTTTATATCAGGAATAATGGTATGACTAGCTTGTTCGAAGATATCACCGTTATTTGTTGTGTAAATCTCATCACTGCTAAATAGTGGATAAAGAAACCTTACTTCATATGCTAATTTTGGATCATCTAGTCCAGTTGCTTCTTCAGCATGAAGTTCAAAGTAATAAACTCTTTTATTGGTAATTATAGTTGCATTAGTATCGGCAATATCATCTATAGGCTTAATAAACAATCTATTACCTTGAGGAAGGAGTTGCCAACCAGTTGAATCACCCATTGAAAGGTTTTGTATTACCTCCCCTGGTTCAAACAATATACTGGACTGATAACCATAAAAACCCGTATACTTATGTATAGCTTGTGGGTTATAATTTATCACCTTTATGTGATTATCTCCAGCTATTGAACGTGGCTCCTGTTTTGCAAGTGCATCGCTACCACAGAGGAACAATAGTACGGCAAACAGTAAACCAGTCATAATATCAAAATGAATTAATTTTCATTTTATCATTAATAGACATGCACTGCAACTGTTAAGGCACTTTCTATACTATAAACCCCAAAGCAAGCGGTAGAAAAGGCAAGAAATAAGGCAAACTCCCTAAATACTTTAGAACTACAGGAGGCTTTACCTGGACGGATATACTTGGAATCCTGCCATTTTCACTTTGTAAACATACCAAGAATTCTGTCCACTATTCCACCCATATTTGCTTCAGCTTGAATATACTCTATTTTACCACCATGCAAGATTAGTTTAATATCTGATCCAGGTGATATATTAACAAATTTACTGCCAACAACTCCACTGCTAGTGATCAGAGCTGAACTATCAATTGGCAATTTTATGTCTTTGCTTATACACATATCGATTCGTGCTACGTAGGTAGCTTTGTCAAGTGATACACCAGTTATGCTTCCAACATCTACACCAGAGATCTTGACACTATCACCAACTCCTATACCGTTAGCGTTAGCAAAAAGACCATATATTTTATAGCAATCCTTATAGTTTTTCTTTATGTAAGATAGCTTATCAATAGCAAAGAAAATCAGAAAAATAGTAAAAATTAATACAAATAATCCAGCGGTTATTTCAAGTATATTTGACCTTCGCATCTTTAGTTATCAGGACTCCAGCTTTTATAGTAATTTTTCACTTTTTGGTTTGGATAGTATGCATCTTTTGTACCCGTTAAATTAGGAGTATGTTTTACTTTTCTTTTTTTATTATTAACTGGTACTACATTATCAGTATAGTGAAGCCATATATGCCATTCCGGAGGCACTGTTGTAGGCTCAGAAACACTGCTATACATAACCCACCTTTTTCCTTTACTTGATTCATAGTAAGAATTTCCATTTTCATCTCTTCCTACAAATTTATCTTCTCTTCGTAATATGCGTTTTATTGCATTACAAATTTTAGATAACATAAGGGTATTAAAACAAAAAGTATTATATATACTAATACTTTAACGATATATTAACAACAATTTAATGCAATTACCAATCTTACAAGTTATTATCCCAATAATTGCATCAATGTTTTGCTTTCTTGCCAAGAAACACAAGGTATCTTGGTTTATTTCTTTTATTGCAGCAACAATCACTCTTATCATTTCATCAATACTACTCATTAAAACATATAAAGGTGAAATTATAACTTATCACCTTGGAAATTGGGCTCCTCCGTATGGAATAGAGTTAAGAATCGACGTGTTAAATTCCTTAATTCTAACCCTAGTGAATTTTATAGCGCTGATTAGTGTGCTTTATAGCTTTTATATTAACGAAAAAGAGATGAGCAAAAACAAAATCACTGGTTTTTACTCTCTATTTCTACTGTGCTTAAGCGGACTGTTCGGGATTCTAGTAACAAACGACATATTTAACCTTTACGTTTTCTTGGAAATTTCATCTCTTTCTTCTTATGTATTAGTTTCAATGGGAAGGGATAAAAAAGCCTTGGTTGCAGCATTTGAATATCTAATTAGTGGCACTATAGGGGCAACGTTTTACTTGTTTGGCATCGGGCTCTTGTATTCAATGACTGGAACACTCAATATGTCTGACATGGCTGAAAGAATAGTTCCATTATACGATAACAACATCATAAAACTTGGCACATTGTTCATTTTTGTTGGTCTCTCAATTAAAATGGCACTGTTTCCATTAAGCAGGTGGCTGGTTAATGCATATAGTGAAGCGCCAAGTTTCATCAGCATATTCTTTTCAGGCACAGTAACTAAAGTGATGATATATGTTTTCATCAGAATCTTTTATACCATTTTCCAACAAAATTTTTTCTTGTTTAAGCCGCTGTTGGACAATGTGATAATTATCCTCGCACTTTGCGCTGTTATATTTGGGTCAATATCTGCAATAACTGCAAAAGATATAAGAAGGCTGCTTGCTAATTCTAGTGTCAGCCAAATTGGTTATATAATTTTAGCACTGAGTTTTAACTCAAAAACAGGTGTATTTGCAGCAATTCTTCACATAGTAAACCACAGCATAATAAAAACATCTTTATTCATGGCTGCAGGATGTATTTCTTACAAATTTGATACAACAAAAATAGAGAATTTATCGGGACTCAAGAAATCAATGCCTTATACAGCACTTGCATTCACTCTACTCAGTTTAGCATTAATCGGTGTGCCTTTAACAAATGGCTTTGTAAGCAAGTGGTATATAATGAAAGCAATTATCGAATCTCATGCGTGGATTTCCCTTGTAACATTTGCTGCTGGCTCTTTCCTTGCATTGATATATATGTGGAAGATGGTAGAGAAAATGTATTTTGAAAATGATGCAACGTCACGCACTGGAATGACACCGGACAAAATTAATGATGTGCCATTTCCTATGCTTTTCTGTCTATTGTTTATGGCAGTTTTAACAGTAGTAACTGGAATATATAGCACTCCAATTCGGTTAGTAGTTGAGAAGTTGGTTTTTTGATTTTTATCTTTGTTTCATATTTTACTATACTTTAAGGTTATAAGGTCTTTGTTGTGGGTAGACTGAAGAAGATTCATTGGTTGTTAGTCATTAACGTGATAGCGCTGTTTTGCGTTGGCATTGTTGTTCAATACTCTTCTGCTGGAGGAAAGTGGGTGCCATTTGCGATTCACCAACTGGTCATATTCTCCTTCTTTTTCCTACTTGCTATAGCTATGTCATTCATAGAGCTAAATTTTTATTTGAAGCACGCCTACTTTTTTTATGTAGCAGAAGTGATTTCGCTATTAGTAGTGAATTTTTTTGGCTCACACATAATGGGTGCAACAAGGTGGATAAGAATTGGATCAATTAGTTTGCAACCATCAGAATTTTCAAAAGTAGGCTTAATACTTGCGCTTGCTCGCTATTTTGATAAGCAGAGTGTATATAAAATGATGGAATTTAAAAGATTGCTTAAGGCACTTATAATTATTTTCCTACCCGTGTTCTTGGTGTTAAAGCAACCTAATTTAGGCACAGCTGTGATAATGTTATTTATAGGGATATCAATTATATTCACAGCAATAATAAAAAGATCTCATTCGGTAATATGTGGAACGCTTGGCATTTTTGCAGTACCGGCTATTTGGCCTTTTTTACGTCCTTATCACAAGCAAAGGATATTGTCGTTTTTGGATTCATCAGTGGATCCACTTGGAATAGGTTATAATGCGCAGCAATCTCAGATAGCTATTGGTTCAGGAGGTTTGCTTGGTAAGGGCTTTGTTAACGGAAGTCAAACTCAACTTGGATTTTTGCCGGAGAAACGTACAGATTTTGCTTTTGCAGTGCTGAGTGAGGAATGGGGATTTTTAGGTAGCATGGCTTTAATTTTGCTTTATACCTCATTACTTGGCATAATTTTCTCTATCGTTTATGGGTCGAAAAATTATTTTTCTAAGTCGGTATCTATCGGCATTTTCGCCTTTTTTAGTGCTCATTTCTTTATAAACATCGGAATGACAATGGGCCTCTTACCTGTGATAGGCGACCCATTGCCATTTCTGTCCTATGGAGGAAGTACAACTGCTGCAAGCTTAATATGCATAGGATTATTGCTGGCAATAAAAGCAGATGAACAACAAAATGCTTGTATTTTACCTATGCTAAAGTAAAATTAAATTTTACTTAATAGTTTTTATGCTAGATGAAATGCGTGAGGAATGTGGGGTATTTGGCATAAGTTGCAACCAAAGTGCTGCTTTTAACTCTATACTCGCTCTCCACGCTTTGCAGCATAGAGGTCAAGAGTCTTTTGGCGTAGTAACCAGTAACAACGATAAGCTGCACTCTTATCACTTTCAAGGTCAAGTGAGCAGCGTATTTGATGATATAGATGAAATAAAGAAATCCTTGCCTGGAGGTTGTGCAATAGGTCATGTTCGATACTCAACAAGTGGTAATAAATTTGGAGTGCAGCCCATGTTTAGCAAAAGTGGCAAATTTGGGGATTTCGCCATAGCACATAATGGTAATTTAATTAATATTTCTCCGATACGCGAACAATTGATTAAACAAGAGTGCGTTTTTCAGTCAGATATTGATACAGAAGTAGTAGTGCATCTGACAGCAAGCGGTGAAAAAGATAGCTTTTTAGAGAGTTTTATATATGCATTAAAGCAAATACAAGGTGCTTATTCTTTTGTTGCAATCAATCAAGAAGTAGTTATTGGAGTACGTGATTCATCTGGAATCAGGCCTCTTGTTTTAGGAAAGTTAAACGGTTCTTACGTTCTTGCATCTGAAACTTGTGCTCTTGATATAATAAATGCAGAGTTTGTTAGAGAAATAGAACCAGGCGAATTAGTTACCATCAGTTCGGGTAGTAAGCTAGCCTCAATGTTTCCTTTCCCACAGCAAAAATCAAGTTTTTGTATTTTTGAATACGTTTATTTTTCAAGACCAGACAGCATAATGGAGAATAGGTCTATATACGATACAAGAAAAGAAATAGGAAGAATACTTGCAGAAGAGAGCCCACCAAAAAACAATGTAGATATGGTTGTACCAATACCTGATTCTGGAATACCTGCAGCTATTGGATATGCAAAGCATTCAGGATTACCTATGGAACTGGGAATAATTCGTAATCATTACATAGGAAGAACTTTTATACAACCAACCGCTGAAGTACGTAAAGTTAGAATAAAATTAAAATTCAATGCTAATAAGCACACTTTGAAAGGTAAAAACATAATTTTAATAGATGATAGTATAGTGCGTGGTAGTACGTTAACAAATATAATAGTTATGCTAAAGGATGCAGGAGTAAAAGAGATTCACCTCAAAATTTCAAGCCCACCAATTAAGCATTCTTGTTTTTATGGAATAGATACGCCAGAGTGCAAAGATTTAATTGCTGCAAATAAATCTGTAAAGGAAATTAAGGAAATTATAGGAGTAGATAGCCTAGCCTTCTTGAGTATTGATGGACTATATCAGGCTGTTAAAGGAGAGGTGCGTAACAATGCTATACCACAATATTGTGATGCTTGTTTCACTGGTGATTATCCGATTGGCAAATAGTCTACGCAAGGTCTTAAGTTTAGAAAATCTTAAACCGCCAAAATTTCTCTTGGCCTTTACTAATTCCGATTCTCGGAGTGCAAATATAATCTGGTTTGAGGTGGGATTCATAAACACAAAATTCGTGGCTTATAGTAAGGTCCTGTTTGTTATGTTCTTTTGTAATATTTAATCTTTTGCACAATATTCCTGGTCCACCTAAATTTGCTTCAAGTGGTTCAATAAGCTTTAATCCCCGTATTAACACTGCTGCTGGGAACCCTTCTGCTTCTGTTACAATGTTTAAACAGTAGTACATTCCATATATAAAATATACGTACGAAAACCCCGGCACACCAAACATTACTGAGGTTCGATTAGTATAGCCTCTTGCCGCATGACAAGCTGGGTCATTCATTCCTATATAGGCTTCAACTTCGGTTATTATTCCACTAAAGTTAGAAAATTTGAGGACTTTTCCCAATAACTCTCCAGCTACAATTAAAGTTGACCGCTCATAGAAATTTCTTGGTAGTATTATGTTGCTCATTATAAGAACCTGTTAAGGATCTCGAAAATATGAGGTAAAATAAGCATAGTTAAGAAAGAGGTATATCTATGCAAAAAAGCTATCCAAGCGATATAAGTAAAGAACAATTTAAAAAAATTAGACCAATACTGGAGAGTAGCAGAAAGAAAACAAAACCAAAGAAACTTGATTTGTATGATGTATTTTGTGCAGTGCTATATGTCCTAAAAAGCGCCTGCCAGTGGAGAATG
>NZ_JAPQLK010000130.1:13543-29282 GCF_028981785.1 Wolbachia endosymbiont of Drosophila leontia | reverse complement strand
GCCAAAGTCTCTGACCCTAAGGGCGCTGGTGTTAATTTTTCTCATCCATTGCAGATATTGCACCGTACTATCCACTTGATCATCGTGGCGAGCTTCTGGGAACATTAAAATTTCATATTCGAAATCGCTGAGCCATACTGCTTGATGCGGCAGAAAAACCCTGCCAGACTCTATTATCGGAGCAATTTGATAAAATCGAGTGAGTTTGTCATTGTGTGGAATTATTTCGATAATCGGTAGATCGCTATTTGCCTTTAGCTCTTGTGTTAATTGCTGACCACTTGTTTTTGCTTCAATCAAAATTGCGTGTGGCGTCCATCTTGCAGCTAGTGACAGAACTTGCTCTTTAAGCTTTGGGTACTCAAGCTTTGCTCGATATACATCAAGTAAATAGAATTTATTATCTATTTTTGCCCAGGTGGTGCAGACGCTAAAGTCGCTGGAATCGTTTGTTGAAACTGCAGTGTTCCAGCTTTGAGTTACATGTGAGAGATTATCAGGGAAATTTTTATAGCGCTTTAGCCACTCTTGTTTTATTATACCGCTTGAAAGTGGTAGAGGATTTTGTTGATATTGAGCAGCAAAAGCGTAACTCCCGAGTTCAACTTTTATCATCTCAACTTCTTCTCTTCCTCCCTCCAGGGGATACAATAACTCATTCTCTTCTCTTGAGTATAATACTCTTGCAGGTAGTGTCATTCCAGCACTTGATGCTGGAATCCAGTCTTTTGCGGTTGAATTTTCTGGATCCCAGTGTCTGGGCACTGGGATGACAGGAGGGGGGGTTGGAATGACACCAGTATGGTTATTAATTGAATAAATAACCTCCTTATTTTCAGAAATCATTGGCAAACAAATGTGATGCCATATGTTTTTTGGCTTGGATAAGAGGTGCCCAGTTAAGTCTTTCAGGTGGAGCCTATGCATCACAAGCACAATTACTCCTTTTTTTCTATCGTTGAGTCTCGTTACTAAAGTCTGATCGAACCAGTTTGTGGCACGGTTTCTAAATGTTTCACTCAAAGCTTGAGCAGGGTTAAGCGGATCATCCACAATAATAAAGTCACCACCTTCACCGGTTAATGTTCCTCCAACTGATGTTGCGATTCTAAATCCTCTCTGCACTGTTTGGAATTTATATTTAGTGTTCTGGTCTTTGGATAGTTCTACTTCTGGAAATAGCTTTTTATACCAATCAGATTGCATTATGCACCTCGTATCGAGCGAATGTTTTTCACTAAGCAACTTAGAATAACTTGCAACTATTATTCTTGCAGTTGCCCAGTATCCATGCGGGCCACGCAACACTCATACATATGGACTTCATTGAACGCGGAGGCATATTGAATATTATGCGCCTTACTTCGCCAGCATTCGCTGCTTCCAGCCTGTCTGCTATGACTTTTATGTACTGATAATCATTATACTCACATCCCGGCACCACTGTTCGAAAGCACAGTTCAATGAATTTTAGAAAATTTATATTATCCATATGTGTATTTTAGTGAATGGAATGTAGACTTTAATAGTTTTGATTTGTCTTGTAAGATTGAGGTGTTACAATGACAGGCTTACAATGCTGCTAATTTAGTAAATAACCTACGAGTGCTATTTCTTCAACTTTATCGAAGTAAAGAATTGATTTCCATTGCGGTAAATGAGCAACATTATTGAATCTTTACCGTTTTTCTTTACTGCTGAATCAACTTGTTTTTGAAAATCATTAGTATTTTCTATATCGGTTCCATCTAATTGGATAATAATGTCTCCTTTTTTAATACCACGCAACGTGGCATTACTGTTACTATCTACATTAGTAACTATCACACCTTTTGTAGGATTACTTTCTTTTGATTCTTTTGGCAGATTTGAAACAGTTAAACCGGTTACATAATCAGATGTTGATTTATTTTCTTCTTGATTGTTATCTTGGCCATCATTTGTAGATTCTCCGATCACAACTTTAATATTAACCTCTTTGCTCTTTCTAAGTAACTTAACTTGCACTTTTTTCTCAGGTCCAGCTCTTGAAACCATTTGAGGTAATTGTGTCATTCTATCGATTTTTTTACCGTCAAATTCTAATAATATATCACCTACTTTAATCCCACCTTTTTCTGCAGGACTATCCTTTACTATACTTGCAACCAATGCGCCTTTTATATCTTTTAAACCCAAGGACTCAGCAAATTCTTTCGTTATAGGCTGAACTTGCACACCAAGCCAACCATGTTTTATTTTTTTGCCACTTTTTAATGTGTCAATAATTGACATAGCTAAATTAGATGGTATGGCAAAACCTATACCCACGTTGCCGCCAGACTCAGATGGAGAATAGATAGCAGTATTAATACCTATAACTTTTCCATTTAAATCAAATAACGGTCCTCCAGAGTTACCCCTATTAATTGCAGCATCAGTTTGAATAAATTCATTCATAGTGCCAATACTAATGTCCCTGGACCTTGCAGATATAATTCCTGTGCTTACAGAGCCACCCAAACCAAATGGGTTACCTATTGCCATAACCGTATCACCAACCCTTGCTTTATCAGAATCACCAAATGCAACAGAAGAAAGATCTTTATCAGAATTAATCTTAAGTACAGCAAGATCAGTTCTTGCATCATAGCCTAAAACTTCTGCTTTGAAATAATTATTATCGTTCATAGTAACTGTGATATCTTTGGCGTTTTTAATAACGTGATAATTGGTTACTATAGTTCCACCTTTATCTATAATAAACCCAGAACCAAGCAACACCACCTCTTTGTTAACACTAGGGCCCCTATCCATAAAAAACTGATCAAAATGCTCGAAAAACTCTCTAAAATCATCAAAAAAATTATTTCCTGGCATAGATGGAACTCTAGTTCTGCTGTTATTTTCTTGTTTGATGATTTGTTCGCTTGAAATATTTACAACCGCAGGAATGAGTTCTTCCACTAAATCGGCAAGTCCTTGATTACAGTTGCATGCAGTAGTGCTAGCATCAACGACCTTTTTTGCATCCCAATCAAACATATTAGCGTATGAAGAAAACGCAATTAGAAAATATGCAAATATAGATAAAATAAATGCCTTACTTTTCATAAATTATTTCCATCCTTTGTTTAAAATATCTAAAAAGTTATTGTTTGGTGAAAGTACAAATTTAGTATTATTTTCGGCAAATGATTTACTGTAAGCGCTCATAGAGCGATAAAAGTTAAAGAACTCCTCATCAACCTTAAATGCCTCATTATAAATTCTAGTTGCTTCAGCATAACCACGGCCCCTTATTTCGTACGATTCTTTTACTGCACTGGAGATAATTTCCCTTTTTAATTTATCAGCTTTTGATCTAACTTCCTGCCCAGCTTGCTCTCCTTCTGCTCTGATTTCTTTTGCTTCTTTTTCCCTTTCAGTTTGCATACGGCGAAATATTGCAGAACTATTTTCTTCTGGTAAATCTGCTCTCTTAATTCTTACATCTATTATTTCTATGCCAAATTTTTCAGCTTCAGAATAAACTCCACGCTGAATCAATTGCATAACCTCTGATCTTTTTTCATTCAACAAGCTAATCAACGAAAATCTGCCTATATTTTCTCTTATGTGAGCTTCTATAACCGGATATAATCTTCTAACCAGACCTGATTCATTCCTCACAGCCTGGTAAAAAGTAACAGGATTTGTTATTTTATATTTTGCATACGCATCTACTATAATACGTTTTTGATCCGCTGTTATCACTTCCCTTGGGATCTTATCAGGACTTAAATCTAAAACTCTTTTATCAAGAAACTCTACACTATTTATGAATGGCAACTTAAAATATAAGCCACTTTCCCTAACATCCCTTACAACTTTACCCAGTTGTATAACTATTGCTTGCTTTGTTTCTTGCACAACAAATATTGAATTAGATAAAACAATCAATAAAACAACAAATACAGAAACAAAAACAATTTTAATATTACTACTCATGGTTATTTTCCTAAATTTGTAAGAGGTAAATAAGAAAACATACCTTTCAGATCATCAGTTACAACAACTTTGTCTACCTTACTGAAAATATTTTCCATAGTTTCAAGATAAATACGATTCTTAACGAGAGAAGGATTCTGTCTATATTCCTCATAAAGAGATAAAAAGCGATCTGCATTACCTTTTGCTTCATTTGTTATTTCATTTTCATATGCTTGTGCATCTAATTTTATCTTTATCGCTTCACCCTTTGCTCGAGGTATAATATCATTATTATAAGCATATGCTTCGTTTATAGTACGCTCTTTGTCTGCGCGAGCACTTTGTACATCTCTAAACGAACTGATTACTTTTTCTGGTGGATCAATTTTTTTCATTTGAACAGATAAAATCTCTATGCCCATTTGGTATCCATCAAGAATCTGCTGCAATAGAATTCTAGTATCTCTAGAAATTTCTGGTCTGCCTTGACCAAGTGCAAAAGAGATCGTGTTTTTACCTATTATTTCTCTCATGGCACTTTCAGCAGCATTTTTAACACTGAAACCGGGTTTGTAATCCCGCACTTTGAATAAATAGTCCTTAGCATCTCTAACGCGCCACTGAACCTCGAAGTTAACGTTGACTATATTTTCATCTCCAGTTAGCATCACGCCTTCACCGCGATCTGTATCTCGCCCATAAGAACTACTTACCCCAATTTCTTCACGATTTACTTCCTTAACGTTCACTTTAAAAACCTTGCCAATAGGGTAGGGGAAGTGATAACGCAAACCAGGTGTTTCTGTATTAGAATATCTACCAAAGGTAAGTTCTATACTTTCTTCACTAGGATGGACAATATAAAAGCCAGTGCAAGCATAGAGCAGCAAAATAATGACAATGATGAAATAAGGTTTTTTGCCCCTGTTTCTGGTTAATCCATTAAGAAAGAACCTTATATCAGATACAGCTTTACTTAAAATATCTTCATTATTAGGAGTTTTGTTCCCTACCGGTTTCTTTCCCAGATTCCAAGGATTATTATCATCGAACATAATGATTGATTCTATAATTAACACGCTAATGTTACTTCTTTAATAAGAAAATGCAAACATAAATTCCTATTTTATTTACAAATTAATCATCAGGATGGAAAACATGATCGTACACTTCCTTTTCTCTATGTAATATGGTCGACTCTATGGAATTTTCTGGCTTTTTTTTGAATTCTTTGTCGTCACTCTTTAAGTGCACTACGTCTTTGTGAAAATGGGAATTATACCTAAATAGTAAAGCTATTATTATTAAAGTTATAACAGCCAAAAAGATGAGTGTTCTTTTTCTATACTTCATAAATGCTGCAGCTTCTTGACCTAATTTTCTATGTTACCACAAAACACGTCAAGCGAAATTATTTGAAGACAAATAAATACTGGCAATCAATTTAACACTAACTTAAGAATCAAGGAATACAATTATAATATATTTAATTAATAGTGAGGTTTAAAATGTTAGCCAGTGAACAAACAAATTCAAGTCCTGTTAAAAAAAGTTTTACTTTTGTGGAAGCTTTGCAGGGTAAACTACATGATATAAAAAATTTCTCTAATTGGTCTGCAAAAGAGCAAATGGTTGCAGTAGGTGCAGTAGGTGTGATGGTTGGTGCATTACTTCCATTTGTGGCAGCTGCTTTACCGGTTGCTGCAACAGGTGCAATAGTTGCCCTTACTCTATTTTTTGCTGTGAAAGCAGCTGAATACACATTCAAAGGGCTCAAATGGTCAGCAAAAAAAACAGTTGATGGGGCGAAATATACTGCCGGAAAAGTTAGAGATGGTGCTGTACATGTTAAAGATAAGGTGAAAGAAGGTTATGAACATTCAGTAGATTCACTGAAAAAAGGCGCTAGTTTTGTAGGCGAAGGAGTGGCAAATAAGTTCCATAAGGCATCTGGTGAGACGGACTATTTAGATAAGGTAAAAAGGTTTACTCCAGATGCAATTAAGAAATCTGACGAAATAAGAAATGATATGAAAGCAATTTTTGCTGATAAAGGAAATAATTCTGGGTTAGTGAAAAATATACTTTCTGGAATATCGTCAGAAATTGATTTAAAAATGGCAGAGAAGGCAAAATCAGGGGAGATTGAACATACTTCTGGATGGCAAGTACAGAAAGAATTCATTAATAATTTAAATGAAAAAAGCTTGCATAACTTGTTAACACAAAGGTCATTACCTAAAGGTAGTTATTTCATCGACAGTGTTTTCTCTGAACGTCACGATGAAATTAAGAAGGTTATTAAAGAATGTAGAGAAAATCATTTGTACTCAAGCGTAAGCAATATGTTTGACAGAGCAGAGGAAAAAGCTAACAGGCCTTCTGTCAAAAGTTTAACTAGGTCTGTGTCATCATCATTCTCTTCACTGGGAAGAAAAGGCTCTGAACAATCTAACAGCTTGTCAAGAAGCAATTCACTAAATTCTGTAAAGACTGACAGTACTGTTAGCAGCGAAGCGGAATTGTTAAATCCTGCGGAGCATAAAGAAGTAAAAGCACCTTCTTCACTTTGGGATAGGGTTTCATCACCTTTCAAAAGTGGCAAAAAGTCAGAAAAAACTTCTGAAGTTAAATATCAAGTTCTTTCTGAATCAGACACGTTGCCTAGAAAAATAGGAAATAGCACTTTTTACGTTGATACTCCTACTCCAACTGAAAATACTGATAAGACTGCAACAATAGGAGGAAGACCAGGAGTTGCACGACGTAATAGTACTAGCAACCTTACTAGGGTAGGAACTCCAGAAGTACCAACTAGAAGCGCCTCATTGACTAACTTAAATGGACAAAGTTCTTTCAGTGAAGATGTTCTCAGTGATCCTAAAGTAAACCAATATCTTGGTAATTCGAATAAAGGAACTCTAACTCGCAGTAATTCTTTTGATAGTGCAAGAGGTTCATCTGGTCCTTCTACACCAACAAGCTCATTAGAAAGATTGGAACAATCTTTCAGTAAAGATGAAGTTGGGGCAGCAATGGAGAAAAACTTAAAAGAATTTAGTTTAAGTGCTAAAACTGAATCTACATTACACAATTCTTTTAGTAATCGTAATGGTTCTGATAGTGGATTCAATTCACCAACTTCTTCTCCAACACATACAATGTTTACTGAAAATGGCAAGGCAAAAACCCAAGCTGACTTAAGAAAGACAGGTCATCTGGACAAACTGGTGGGACAGCCTTCCACGAAAGTAGCTGTTGACACTGACGTTCAACAGCAAGCTGCACAAACAGCTGTGAAAACGAACTAAACAAAGCTATCCACCTTCTCCAAAAGGATGTTACTCAATGAGTAACATCCTTTTTTGTTTTTAAACTATAGAAAAATCCTAGATCCCAGCGGTATGCGTACAACCGTATGAACATTGTGATTTCTCTCCTAGGAAAGGTGTCATCCCAGTGCTTGACACTTGGATCCAGGAAAGTTTGCTTGTTTACAAGCAAACTAGCATAGAAAGTGGTTACAACGTTTTCGATGAGATTATATGGAAAACTGGATTCCAGTGTCAAGCACTGGGATGACACCTTTACGTTTGAGGCAAACTAGCTATAACACTTAACATACTACCTTTGCAAACAAATGTTCATACAGTACGCGCTGGCGTTATTTTCTCTTGATGAATAAACCTGAGTGGAGTATAGTAGCAATGCGTTTATATAGATTCTAATGAATAATTTAGTTTTCAACTTTTTCAAATTTAAATGAGGCTAAAACTATTTCTGAAGAATTGTTAAACGAGAAGTTAATTGTATGTGTAACTGAAGTGAATTCTCTGTATTTATGGAAGGGTGAAATTAACAGTGGTTGTGAAGTAGTGGCAATTATGAAGAGCAGGAATGATCAAATTGATAAAATTGTAGAAAAAATCGAAGCAATGCATTCTTATGATCAGCCAGCTATTGCTGTGATGCCCATAGAAAAAGCAAATAAATCTTTTACTAATTGGGCTAATAGTGTTATTGATGTAAGTAGTATTGGGGTGTAGCCAAGTGGTAAGGCAGCGGTTTTTGATACCGCCACGCGAAGGTTCGAATCCTTCCACCCCAGCCATATTGAAGTGGGTGTGAAATGATATCACTTTTCTATAAATTAAGATTATTGAATTATATATTAGGTAGTCTAAAAGATATAATTGTGAAACTGTTTCTCTTCACAATGTATCTTTACACATTCAGCATTGTGCTCATGTTTCTCAGCAATGGTTTTTGGTATGCTGTAGAATTTTGCTCTTTCAAAAATGCGTTTTACCGTTTGTTTCAATATTGCAGGTGGTATTATGAAAATAGGGAAGATCTCGGTTACGGAATTTCTATTCGAATATTAGTGGCGTTTCTTACTCCGCATTTTCTCTATAAATTATTACTTGGCACAGGCTGGAAGTCCTTTTTAAAGGAAAAGATAATACAGATACTCAACACAAGAAGAAAAAAGGGTAGTGAGTTCAGTAACAGTAGCAAGCCAAGTGGCAGTAGTTATAGTGATAAGAATAATTACAGCAATAACAGTGGTAACAATGAGCGTCAAGCTCAAGATGCAAAGCGAAAAGTAAACATGATAAAGCAGCTATTAATCAAAGATATAGAGGCAACTATAGATAGGAGATTGAATTATATTTTTTTCGGTAAAAGGAGTAAACCTCATTAAGTATATAAAAAGGCTTTATCTAGTAAGGCTTTTTAAGGTTGGCTGTATTTTATTTTTTACGTATGCCGGATCACAATCAGCCAATATACATGTGTGCACAAAATCTTGACTAAAGTCTGACAACCAAGAAATTGCCTTACGTTTTTCTACCAAGCTTTCTGTTTTTTTACAGTTACTTGCTGCATCAATCATTGCCTGCGCTATTACTGATTTCCACAGCAAATAATACCTTTGTATATCATCTGACGTACTATTTGCTTCATAGTGGTTAAAAAATTCTTTAAAATTGAAGTTGTTTGACATAATGATACCTCTTTGGATTGAAATTTGAAATGATTTGAGTTTATGTCGCCACAGCAGATTCCGCTAACAAGCAGCGGGATAACGAATTACTTAACCGTCATTACACCGTCATACCGCGATTCATTCGCGGTATCTCGCTAACAAGCAGCGGGATGACGGTTGTCAGGCCAGCGCCCCCATGATGTCATTCAAGTAGCTGACACTGGTGCCTTTATGACGGCAGTGCCCCTATGGTGTCATCCCAGTGCCCAGACACTGGGATCCAGGAATTTTGATTGGACACTGGGTTGGTAAGCATAAAAGTGTTATGTAAAATACAACGTTCTTGATGGGATTGTGTGAAATGCTGGATTCCAGACTGGAATGACATCACAGGAGCACTGACCTCTCTTGGGCTCTTTTAGCTACAAACGTTAAGAAATTTACCAAATGAAAAAAAAGGCAAAAGAAGCCCCGTAGTTATTATCCGCTTTAAAATGTTGGCGTTTTTTATGTTTTAAACGCTTGAAAAGCGAGATTCAGCCGCTTTTAATTGCAACTAACTTACGCTGCAAATGTTTAAGAAGTTTACTAAGCAGAAAAAAAGACAAAGAATCCCCGAGTTAGCTAGTCTTTTACTATCTCTGTCGAGTATTGGCATTTTTTGATGTCTTGTAACGCTTTATAAGCGCGTTCAGCTTATTTAGATAAAAACCTAGATGTAGATGAAGTTTTGTAAAGACATACAGTATCTACATACTGCAAAAAATTGAACATAAGACGCCGGTACATTAAGTAATCCTTACCTTTTAATCTGCAGATTGGCGAAAGCAAATACAATAGCTTCAGTTTCATGATAAGGGGGCTGGCGAAGGGTGTCAAGTAACTTTTGCATTTAATCCATTTCTATGGCTTATATAATAATCGTTATTGTAGTATAATTTAGAATAATGCAATAGATACCTAAATGTTTTGGCTATTAATTATATGTTGCATAAAAGCATATATTGCCCTACCATCCAAGTAGGTCAAAAATAAAGGGGTTGGCATGAGTTTTACTTTACCTGAATTACCATATGATAAAACAGCTTTGGAGCCTTACATATCTGCAAAAACTTTGGATTTTCATTATGATAAGCACCATAAAGGGTATTTAAATAAACTCGATGAGCTAGTTGAAAATACGGATTATCAACATGTAAAAATTGAGGAATTAATAACAAAAGTGCATGGTAATAGCGGCAGCTTGCCTATATTTAATAACGCAGCACAAGTTTGGAATCACACTTTTTATTGGAATTCAATGAAAAAAAATGGTGGTGGTAAGCCTAAAGATGGTAGTCTTCTAGCAAAAAAAATTCAAGACGATATCGGTGGCTTTGATAAATTTTATGAAGAATTTTCGAGTCATGGAGTAAGCCAATTTGGCAGTGGATGGGTATGGTTAGTGCTCGAAAAAGGTAGGTTAGGAAAGCTCAAAATCACCAAAACTCAAAATGCAGATTTGCCAATAATTTATGGCCAAGTGCCACTACTCACTATGGATGTGTGGGAGCACGCCTATTATTTAGATTGTCAAAACCGTAGAATTGACTACATAAAAGTTTTCCTTGATCATTTGATTAATTGGGATTTTGCAGAAGAGAACTTAGAAGAATATATGAGATGAATATACCCCGGGTAACAAAATTAGATAATGGTCTGCGCATAATAACTGAGCAGGTGCGTGATATTGATTCCGTAGCTTTAAGCATACGAGTTGGTGTTGGCAGTAGAGCAGAAGGTGCAAAGCAAAATGGAATATCCCATTTTTTAGAACACATGGCTTTCAAAGGGACGAAGACAAGAACTGCCTTTGAAATTGCACAAGCTTTTGATGACATAGGTGGAGTTTTCAACGCTAGCACCGGTAGGGAAAGCACCACCTATTATGCAAAAGTCCTCAAGAAAGACATAAAAACTGGTATTGATATATTAATAGGTATATTGATGAATTCCACGTTTCCAGAAGATGAATTGGAACGTGAGAAGGGTGTTGTAATACAAGAGATTTTTCAAACTAATGATTCACCAAGTGACATTATTTTCGACAAATATTTTGAGACAGCTTATAAAGACCAACCATTTGGTAGGTCAATCTTAGGCACGCAAAGTACTGTAAAATCTTTTACTCGAGGAGATCTAGATAATTACATAAATGAGCATTACTTTGGTGAGAATATGCTATTTGCCGTTGCAGGAAATGTTGAACATGAAGAAGTTGTTGCATTAACCAAAGATTTTCTCTCAAAGATTCATTCTAAAAAGCTGAAAAAAAGCCAAAATGCGAGCTGTACTGGTGGTGAGTATTTAGAACATCGTAAATTAGATCAGGTACACTTGCTAATTGGTCTACCTAGTGTTTCTTGCCATGACGATAAATATCACACGTTTCAAGTGCTTGATTCTATATTAGGGAGCGGAATGTCATCACGCCTGTTCCAGGAAGTAAGGGAAAAGCAGGGATTAGCTTACTCTGTTTATTCATTTAATTCCAGCTACACTGATACAGGGATGTTTTCCATTTTTGCTGGCACAGATAGTAGTAACTTAGATAAGCTTTTAGAATCTATGACGACAGAGTTGAAGAAGATGTCTACAGATAATCTGAGGGAAGAAGAAGTAAATAGAGTGAAAGAGCGAATAAAATCCCAAATTTTAATGTCACGCGAAAGTGTTAGCTCACGTGCTGAAACATTGGGACACTACTACGGCAACTATAATAGGTACATCAGTAAAAATGAATTAATAGAAAAAATTAGTGCAGTTACCACTGCTAGCGTAAAAAAAGCAGCAGAAGAATTGTTATCTCAGCATGAAAAAACCACTCTAGCTGCAATTGGAGAAATTGAATCATTGCCAAGTTACGATAAAGTGGTTTCTATGCTTAAAGCTTAGTGTACTTTAATTATGTTGCTTAAGCTCACTAAAAAGTTCAATGAACGGTTGCAAAATCCTTTCTATAAAAAGTTTGCTTTCTGGTTCATCGCGTATATTACTTATCAGTTTATTCAAAGTTTTCTCGCTGTTTCGTAAAAATAAATAGCTTTCTACTGCTTGCACACCAGACAAGACAGTCAAAATTCCTCCTATCACTAGACAAGCAGCTATAGCAGGTGCGGTACCCACTGCAATTGCAGTTGCGATTAATGATAACCCAGCTAAGAATGTAACGGCTGGAACGCAAAACGCTATTTGACGTTTTTCTTTATTGTTAACCATAAATACCTCACAAAAACTATATTTTTAACATACCAGTGTTGTCATGTATTGTCAAGTTTTTAAAGAAGATTAAAAAATGCAACGCACATGTGCAAAAAACGCTAACTATGGATTAGCCAAGGAAGAAAGAGTAGGAAGAGGAAGGCTTTTTCTGTTTTAGGGAATATAAAATAAGCGTAGAAAAATATGAACTAGGTGTATAATTCACAGTGTAGTGGTGTCTCACTAATCCAATTATTTTTCTCCCGATCTAGCCTATCATCTAATATAGCCTGCCTTATTGATGCCATTAACTTATTCATAAAGAAAATATTATGAATGGTAACGAGCGTGTAAGCCAGGAGCTCTTTAGCTTTCAGTAAATGGTGTATATAAGCTCTTGAATGTTTTCTGCAGGTAAAACATAAACAGTCACTTTCAATTGGGTTGTTGTCCAGCTCAAATCGTTGATTCCGCAAATTAATATGCTCTTTGCACTTTGAAGAAATAGAATTTCTGTTTTTTACTTTAACAAGTGCGCCACCATGCCTTGCTAAGCGGGTTGGATGCACGCAATCAAACGTGTCAATTCCAAGCTCTACTCCGCGAAAGATGTCCACAATTCCACCAATACCAAGCAAATGAGTAGGCCTGTCTTTTTTCAGGTGGTCCATAGTGAAAGAAACTACATCATGCATCTGCTCTTTACTTTGACCAAGTGATCCACCTATTGCTTGACCAAAAAATGGCAAATCGTTGATAAAATCACAACTTTCTCTACGTAAATCTTGATACACTCCGCCTTGACTAATTCCATACAGTGCCTGCTTGCCATTATTGTTTTTTTCAAATTCATTTAAAGAACGTTCAGCCCATCTGTGGCTCATGAGCATTGATTTTGCTGTGTATTCTTTGCTTACGTGAAATGGAGTGCATTCATCTAAAACTAGGATTAAATCTGCACCTAATTTCTGTTGAATTTGTACAGATTTTTCAGGAGTTAAGCAATAAATTTTACCATTAATGTAAGAACGGAAAATTGCCCCATCCTCATTAATTTTGATCAAAGTTTTTTGTTTTTTTCTTATTCCTTTTATCTCTTCCGAAACTGATCCGTGGCCTAAGCTAAATATCTGATATCCACCTGAGTCAGTTAGCATTGGCCCATTCCATCCTATCATCTTGCGCAAACCACCAAGTTTTGCAACAGTATTCTCTCCTGGTTGAAGCATTAGGTGATAGGTGTTGGAAAGTATGATTTGGGTAACAGCTTCACTTATTCTTTCAATATCTGCAGCTTTAATTGCAGCTTTTGTTGCGCAGAATATAAAAGCGGGGGTTTCTACGCTTCCATTTGGAGTGTTAATTGTTCCAACTCTTGCAGAACCTGATTGCTTGATTCTCTTGAATGAAAATTCTTCTTTCATCTATTTGCCTGAAAGTTCTGTTATGATGTTTTCTACTTTCTCAGGAGTAAGATTTTCATAGAAGTCATTATTGATCTGCACAACGGGAGCATTAACGCATGCACCTAGGCATTCAACTTCTTTTAAAGTGAACAAATTATCTTTAGTAGTCTCACCGATATTGATTCCAAGTTTTTTTTTAAAGGTATTTAAAACTTCTTCACTATTGCACAACCAGCAAGGAGTTGTTCTACAAATTTGTATTAGATATTTGCCTACTGGTTTTAAATTATACATGGTGTAAAAATTTGCCACTTCATATACACGAATATGTGGAATATGGAGCATATCAGCAACATAACGCATAGCAGATTCAGAAACCCATCCGCATTGCTCTTGAACCAGATATAGTAAAGGCATAACAGCACTACCTTCTCTACCTTTGGGATACTTCTCTATAAACTTTCCCGCTTTCTTGAGGTTTTCTGATGTAAAACTAAACTGCTCTTCTTTTTCTATCATTCATGAGACTCGTGTAAACTTTAACAGATTATACCTGTAGAACCAATGATTGCAATTGTTGGTTTTTTGAGAAATAGCATAAAGCTTCTTAGCCCTCTTCAAGCTTATATTTACCTTTTAGTATAAAATATTATATTAATTTTTTAATTTTAGTTAAAATTTTCATTGACATTAACACACAGGAGTAATCATAATAGCATTTTATTAATATTTTAAATAAAATTATGTCTATATTAAGAAGATTGCTCGGATCAACTCAAATACACCGGAAATTAAAGAAGCGATAGGTTTTAATCCAACAAACGTAGAATTAATTGAGGGGAATGGAGTTGCTTACGGACTCAGCTATCAAGATAATGGTAATGGGAGCAGTAAAGTAAAATTACTTATTAGTCCATTATATCAATCAAAAACATACGAATGTGGTACAAATATCAGCGTAGCAAATGAATTCAAAGATCAATTATCTCTCACATTAATAGAAGATTCAGCTGAAATAGATAAAATTGGAGTTATCTTTCCTGAAGAAGGAATTAGCGAAGAAGGAGAAAAATGCGTTAAAGGCTTATCTTTTAACACTTACGGAATTAAACAATCAGTTAATACTCCTTCAGTTGAACATTGAGATAAAAGAAAATTACAAAAGAATATTGATAATAATAGTCTTGCAAATGTGGGCAATAGTTACTTTCAACCAAGAGCAGTGAAAGTTGGTAATGGTGACGTAATTGTAATCGCCCATAACTTAAAGGATCAAACTTTAGTTTCTTGGTACTTAAAGTCAAGCGAGAGCGGAAAATTTAAGGTATTGACTGGAGAAAAAGGTGTTACAGAAAGAAAATTGTTCAATTTTGATAATCAGGGGCAATTGGCATTAAATGGAAACACGATGCTTTATTCGCAAGTGAGCAAAAGGATTACTAAGGAAAATCAAGAGGTGAGAAAAACACGTATTTTTAAATTTGATATGGCTAAAGTGATTCATGGTCTGAAGGATGGAGTTAATGGCTTTTTACTTGGTAATCGAAAAGGTCAAATAGATAATAAAGCACTATCTCTTTCTAGAGAACATGAAATAAGCTTTTTGCAGTATGTTGAACAAACGGAAGGAAATGATCTAGTTGCTTTTCTTGAAAATGACCAATCAGCTAATGAGCAGAGGTTACATATAGCAACTCTACTTAAAAATGGATCAGTGTCAGATTTTCCTATCTATCAATTTACAGATCCTATAGAGCAATTATATATTAAAGGCAACGGTCAGGGTGGTTTTATCGTAACTGCGGTAAGTGGAGAAAATATTGTAACTTTTAATCAAAACGGCTCTGGAAAATCTTCTGAAGCAACAATAATACCGGCAAATAGCATAAAAACTCTCAGTGATTTTGTTAATATCATTAACGGTCGATTAACGCCGGATATTATTTCTAGTAGTACCGTGGCTCCTATAACTGTTGCAGAAACGGTTGTGACTTCTAAGAACCTGTTTAAAATCTTCGTAATAGGAGAGAAATGAAGGAAAGGACAATCATTTGCAAGCTGGTGTTGAGTTTACGTTCGCAATTTTCCACAATCTTCTACATTTTTCTAACCAAGCAAAAGATCGCTCAACAACCCATCTCTTTGGCAATAC